>CAZQMH010000143.1:0-7211 GCA_964594435.1 uncultured Alcanivoracaceae bacterium | reverse complement strand
TACGGTTACAGTTTGTACATGAATGGTTTTATGAAAAAAATGGCTTCATATCTTGCATGAAATATTCAGGCTAAACTATCACGGGTCTAATAACTATTTTTAAAAGAAATTAACATTCATATATTCTTATAGCTAAAAAAAAATGCTAACATACGATTTTTCTTTAAGCACTTGCATGGTTTACAATTTTTCTGGCTTCAAGCTCGATACCAAAACAAAAGAATTGTTATTTGACGATGAAGCACTTGTCTTAACCAAACAAACCTATGAACTCTTACTGTTTTTTGTCAAAAATCCAGAAGTCGTCTACTCAAAAGATGAAATAATTGATGCCGTTTGGAATGGAAAATATGTCACAGAAAACTCCATAGACCAAAGCGTTTCTAAGATAAGAAAACTGCTAAATGGCAAACAAAAAGCCACGTATATCCAAACCGTATATGGCAAAGGTTTTAAATTTTCACAAACGGTGGTGGAACAAAAGGCAACAGATAAAAATCGCTCACCAACAGTCAATACCACAGCAGTGCATAAATTGCTTATTTTCACAGCATTGATAGCACTGACATTAATTGTCACTTTAGTTTATTTTTTCACATCAGAAAGAACACCCAAGCAAATAAACCCCACAACTCTGATGATAGTCAGTGATGATACTGTTGCAAGTGATAAAAACACCAAATGGTTAAACCACGCCTCAGCTGGTCTTTTTGATCAAGTGATTAAGTATTCAAATACGGCAAGAATAAAATCTTACGCTAATAAGCCTGACTTTATCAATAAACAACAATACCTCAACAATCAACTTAAAATAAGCCCAGAATTAAAAATAATCACTACCAAAATATCATTGCTTGATAACAAATATCATGTCAAGTTAAAGCTTAAAGATAACAAAACAAATGATACCTCAAAACTATTTGTACATGAAAATCTCGGCTTAGCATTAAAAGCAGCCAGTTTATGGATAGCAAGCATTGCCAGCGATAACCAAAAAACGGATAAAATAGAAACTTTACTGCCACAAGACTCCTATTTGGTCGAACTCTATTTGCGTGGTTTAACCAGCTACGGCAATGAAAAATTAGAAAAAGCCGAACATTTTTTTGAACTATGCCTCTCTGAAAAGCCTGATTTTTATCTGGCTCGTTTGCAATTGGCAAGAGTCAACAAAGACCAAGGAAAAACCCAAAAAGCCCTGTCCATTCTCGCAACTCTAGCTAATTTGCCAATTTATGAACAGATTGAAATAGAAATTGCTACCATTACTGGCGATATTTACGATACGCAAGGAAAATTTGCACAAGCTAAAAAGATTTATCTATCCTTATTAGAAAAATACAAAAACTCAAGCATAGAGCAACTTGCCAGCATTCACTACAATTTAGCCTATACGTATACCAATCTCACGCAATACAAAGAAGCCTTACATGAGCTAAACCTACTGCAAACATCAGTAAAAGAAAGCCAAAACCTCGAACTATTGGCAAATGTTTACCAAAAGAAAGCAGGCATATTACAAAAATTAGGTTCCATCGAACAAGCTGAAATAAATGCCCAAAAAGCACTCAACCTTTCACAAAAACTCAATGACTTGTTGGGTGAAGCCAAAATCTACACCACTTTAGCAAGTATCACTACCTATCAAGGCAAATACAAAGTTTCCATGAACTATTTAGTGAAAGCCATAAATATTAATCGCGACTTAGGTTACAAATTAGGCGTCGGTGCGACTATTAATCAACTGATTTATGTCTTGATGGTGCAAGGCGAGTTTTCAAAAGCCTTAGCTGCCAATTTAGAAATGCAAAATATTGCCATTGAAATTGACTTTAATGCCATGTTACAAATTTCTAAACAATACGCAGTGGATATTGCCCGTGCCCAAAAACAATGGCAAAAAGCCGAAAAATACCTAAAAGAACACCAGCAACTGGCTCAAGTCTCCAATAATAAATCAGCCTTACTTAAAAACAAGTTATTAGCTATAGAGCTGTATCTTGACATGGGCAAAACTGACAGAATCAAAGAACTCATCGACAGCATACAAAAACACATTGATAAAACAGGGGAAATCAGGCTGCAATCACGCATCAACAAGATGTTAGGTCGCTATTATTTTTTGCTCAAGCAAGACAATAAAGCCTTAAACATCCTTACTCAAGCCAAGACTGAAGCATCAAATACCCAAGATTTTGAATCTCTTTTGGAAATCAACAACATCCTAGCCGATTATTATCTCAACCACCAACAAGCCGAAAAAGCCTTGAAAATACTGAATGAAAACAGTGGCAAATCCATCTTGCCCTACCCTTATTTATTGCTTAAATCCAAAGCCTATTTAGCTTTGGACAATAAATTACAAGCCCAAGACTTAGCCAATGAATGCAAACTGTCTGCCAATGAATTTTGGACAGACGAAGATGAAAAATACCTGCAACAGCTGAGAAATTAGCCTAAAAGTTCATACAGTCAAAATTCCGAGCTAACAATTAATTGATGACACTCTACTTCGCATTTTTTTATCGAGTTTTGAGGATTTGGGAAATAGTTCTTGAGCATTTTGTTTTTATTTGTTGAAATAAGCTAATGACAGATAAATTAAAAAAAGGTTACTTGCAATGGCGTTGTCGCCGAGGCACAAAAGAATTGGATATCATCTTATGTGATTTTTTAGAAAAAAACTACAACTCTTTAAACCACCAACAATTACAAGACTTCAATCAGCTGCTCGAAAGCCAAGACACCGTGTTATGGGAATTTTTAAGTGGCAAGAAAGAAAGTAAAAACCCTTCATTGCAACAGCTCATTAACAACATAAGAATTACCGTAACTACTCACCCCTCTTGTCATTCCCGCGAAGGCGGGAATCTATTGCCCTTATAAAAAAACTAAAAGGTAAAACAATTAAACAGCCTTAAAAAGGAATAAATGTATGCTCTTAAATCACAGGATTCCCGCCTTCGCGGGAATGCCGGGGTGTGAGTAGTTATGAATTACCTAACTAATAGCAATTACAAACTTGCTATCGCCCTTATACAATAACTTAAAATTGAAGGGATAAACAGTAACAACCCTAATTGCAATAAGGCATTAAAGCTTAATATGGATTTAATATCAAAACTTGCGGTAATTTCTTGATCACTTTCTGACTCATCAAAGTACATGGTTTTGATGATTTTTAGATAATAAAATGAGCCAATCACGGCAAAGACAACCGCAACTCCAGCCAGCACATAAAAACCTTGATCAACCACAGCTTTCAGAACATAAAGTTTTGAAAAGAAACCAACCAAAGGTGGGAAACCAGCCATCGAGGCAACAACCAATAACATCATAAAGGCAAACCAACCATTGCGTTGATTTAATCCTTTGAAATCAGATATTTCTTCTGCCTCAAAGCCCTTACACGAAAGAATAATTATCATGCCAAAACCAGCAACACTCATCAACGCATAGGTAATAATGTAAAACATAGAAGCCGAATAACCGTTTTCTCCACCTAAAAAGCCAAGTAACATAAACCCAACATGCGAAATAGTAGAAAAGGCAAATAATCGCTTGATATTGGTCTGTTGCAGGGCAAACAGATTACCGATAATAATCGACGCCAAAGCAACAAGGGCAACAATTGGCTGCCAATGAGCAAAAATACCATCCAGACTTTGAGCCAAAATCCGAATAGCAAAGGCAAAGGCTGCGATTTTGGGAGCTGAGGAGATAAATAAGGTCGTCGCCGTTGGTGCTCCTTGATAAACATCAGGCACCCACATATGAAAAGGAGCCGCTCCAAGCTTAAATGAAACCCCAACCATGACAAAAACCAGTCCAAAAACAACCAACAAATTATTTTCTGAGGAAGCAATATCGGTGGAGATTTCGTTGATTTGCAAGGTTCCTGTTGCACCATAAATCATACTCATACCATACAGCAACATACCCGATGCAATCGCCCCTAAAATAAAATACTTCATGGCAGATTCATTCGACTTAGCATTGTCTCGGTCATAAGCAACTAAGGCATAAGAACTTAATGCTAACAATTCCAGCCCCATATACAAAGTAATATAATTGTAGCCAGAAATCATCATCATGATGCCCAACATCCCAAAAAGCATTAAGGCGAAAAACTCACCTTTAAAGATATTTTTATTGCGTAAATACTGTTTGGCATAAATAAAAACAAACAACATAATAAAATAAACCGCAATTTTAAGAATATCGCCCATGTAATCGCGCACATAATTTCCATTAAACAACACTTGTTTAACCAACTCTTGTGTTCCCATATGGCTTTTTGCGGTTGCAATTGCGGCAAAAACAACACCGACAATAGAAGTCAAAACAAGCAAGCCGCCTTTTTCAGATTTGATAAAAAGACCTAAAATTAAAACCAAGATGGCTGTTGCCAAGATGATTAATTCAGGAAGTACTGGTGTTAATTCTGCCCATGTAATTAAATTATTCATCACTTACACCTTTGTTATTGTGATTTGTTCAATAAGATGTTGTACCGATTCCCGCATAACATCAATTAAGGGTTCTGGATAAAGACCTAAGGCAAGAACCGCAACTGCCAACACAGATAAAATAAAGATTTCACGCTTTGAAATATCGGTTAATTGCGAAACAGCCTCAGTTTTAACTTCCCCAAAGATAACCCGTTTCACCATCCATAAAGAATAAGCCGCACCAAATATCAAGGTCAACGCCGCTAAAAAGGCAAACCAAAAATTAGCTTGAAAAGCCGATAAAATCACCATAAATTCACCAACAAAACCCGAAGTACCAGGCAATCCCGCATTACTCATGGCAAAAAACACAAAGAAAGCCCCAAATAACGGCATGGTATTTATCACACCACCATAATCACGAATAAGTCTAGAATGCATTCGATCGTATAAAACCCCAACGCATAAAAATAATGCTGCCGAGATAAAACCATGCGACACCATTTGAGCCATAGCTCCTTCTAAAGCCAAATGCGAATTAGCATTTTTAGAAATTAAGGCAAAAGCAATAAAAATACCTAAAGTAACAAAGCCCATATGCGAAATAGACGAATAAGCGATTAACTTCTTCATGTCTTTTTGCACCATGGCTATCAAACCAATATAAACAATAGCTATTAAGGATAAAGCAATCACAAACCACGCCAATTGGCTACTGGCATCGGGTGTAATCGGCAAGGAAAAACGTAAAAATCCATAACCGCCAATCTTCAACATAATCGCCGCTAACACAACCGAACCTGCTGTCGGTGCCTCAACATGCGCATCTGGCAACCACGTATGCACAGGAAACATCGGAATTTTGACTGCAAAAGCCAACAAAAAAGCAAAAAATATCCACGTTTGTTCAGTAATAGTCAAAGGCAAAGCCGCCATATCTGCAATATTAAAACTGCCGCCTTTCATATACAAATAAATTAAGGCAATCAGCATAAAGACCGAACCAAAAAAAGTGTAAATAAAGAACTTTATGGTGGCATAAACTCGGTTGGGACCGCCCCAAATACCGATGATTAAAAACATTGGAATGAGCATTGCCTCAAAGAAAATATAAAACAACATCGCATCTTGGGCACAAAACACACCAATCATCATCGCTTCAAGCAGCAAAAAAGCCGCCATAAACTGATGCACATTCTTTTGAATCACTTTCCACGCAGATAAAATGGTCAAGACCGTAATAAATGTTGTTAAAATAATCAAAGGCATGGCAATACCATCAATGCCCAGATGATAGTTAATGTTTAAAGAAGGAATCCAATTGTACTTTTCGACAAACTGCATAGCCGCACTGGATTTATCAAACTGCGTCCATAAAGGAATGCTCAAACCCAAAGATACCACAGATGTAAGCAACGCAAACAGCCGTGCCAAACCCGCTCTTGATGAACCCAAAGCCAAAATGGCAAAAGCCGCAACAATGGGAAGCCAAATTAATAAACTTAATAAACTATTCATAAGACATATCTTCCGATAAAGAATATTATGGCAATGGCAATCACCAAAGCATAATGATAAATATAACCTGATTGCAATGGACGAATGGCTTTGGAAAAGGCATTAACCACTTTCGCCGAACCATTAACCACCAAACCATCAATTAATTTTGAATCCGACCATTTCCACAACATATTACCCAAAGCAACCAAGCCACCAGCTATGTATTTTTGGTTAAAGTTATCAAATCCGTATTTGTTTTGTAAAATATTATAGATTGGCTTAAAGGTTTTCTTGGCATTTTCTGCCACCGATATTTTCTTCAAATAAACCCAGCTAGCCAAAGCAAATCCTGCCAAAGCTAAAAAGAAAGGCACGCCCATAAAACCATGAGCCACAAATTTAGCCGCTCCATGAAATTCGTATTTACCAATTTCCTCAATCACATCATTTTTAGGCAAAACATGAATGGCATCTTTCAAAAACTCACTAAACAACATCGGCTCAATCGTCATCCAACCAATAACAACCGAAGGAATTGCCAACATAATTAATGGAAAGGTCACAACCCACGGCGACTCTTTTAAATGTTCTTTGGTGTGGTTATCCATGCGTTCTTTGCCATGGAAAGTTAAATACAGCAAACGAAAACTGTACAATGCGGTAATGAAAACACCCAATAAAACAGCAACATAGGCAACACCAGAACCAAAGCGATGCGAAGCATGAGTCGCTTCAATAATAATATCCTTAGAAAAGAAACCAGAAAAACCAGGCATTCCAGTCAATGCCAAAGTACCAATCCACATGGTAATAAAAGTGATGGGCATGTATTTTCTCAAACCACCCATTTCACTCATGTCCTGTTTGTGGTGCATGGCAATAATCACCGAACCCGCTCCCAAAAACAACAAAGCCTTAAAAAAAGCATGGGTCATGAGGTGGAATATTGCAGCAGAATAAGCCGAAACACCCAAAGCCACCGTCATATAGCCAAGCTGGGAAAGTGTAGAATACGCCACCACACGCTTGATGTCGTTTTGCACAATACCAATTAAACCCATAAAAAATGCCGTAAAAGCACCAATTAACATGACAAAACTCAAAGCCGTATCCGACATTTCAAAAATAGGTGACATACGCGACACCATGAAAATACCCGCTGTTACCATAGTCGCGGCATGAATTAATGCCGAAATTGGGGTCGGGCCTTCCATCGAATCAGGCAACCACACATGCAAAGGTGCTTGAGCAGATTTACCC
>CAZQMH010000142.1:6394-7458 GCA_964594435.1 uncultured Alcanivoracaceae bacterium | reverse complement strand
CTATTTTGCCATTTTTCCCATAAATTCCATTCTTGCATGAAATATTCAGGTTAAGGTATCAATCCGTAACAAACTTGATTGCGATGGAGAAAAATTCAAAACGCCTCGTACCTTAATGCCATAAATAGCTGTGTTACTGGTGCTGTCATAAGTGACATTTATATTGTGTGGAATTAACACTTTGGCATTCGCATTGGGGATTTGACCGTTTTGCCATGTTTGGGTAGCAAACCACGATCCGTTTTGAGTCGCCGTGTGGGTGATTTCATTATCGGCAATAAGGGCTTGAATCAATTGCATATGATTCATGCCGCCGCCGGCTAAAATTTGGTGGCTAAAGCCACTGAGCAATAAGAGTAAAATACAGTATTTTTTCATAAAAGTTGTCCTCGAACAAATTAAGTTTTTTGGTGTGCCTTAACCTTATTACGGAATAAACAGAAATTTTGTGACATTTAACCCGATTTATTTTTAAATAAGGTAAAATAGGGAAAAAATAATCGGGTAGATAACGAATGGCAGATAAAAACAGCAATCTTATTTGGATAGACTTAGAAATGACAGGTTTAGACCCAATAAATGACAAAATCATTGAACTCGCATTAATTGTAACGGATAAAAATTTAAACATTATTGCCGAGAGTGAGGCCATAGCCATCCATCAATCCGATGCAATTTTAGAAAAAATGGACGAGTGGAACACAGAACACCACACGGATTCTGGCTTATGGGCTCGGGTACAAAGCTCTGATATAACAACCCAAGATGCCCAAAGATTAGCTTTGGAATTTTTACAAGAACATGTGCCCATCCATCGCTCGCCTATGTGTGGCAATACCATATGCCAAGACCGCCGTTTTTTAGCACGCTGGATGCCTGAATTGGAAAATTATTTTCATTACCGCCAAATCGATGTCAGCAGTATAAAAGAATTATTCACTCGCTGGAATCCAGAAATACTCAAAGGCTTTAGCAAAAAAGGCAACCATCTGGCACTGGATGATGTGCGAGAATCAATCGAAGAACTAAAGTATTATCGCCAATTTTTAGGAGCACTTGCCCAG
>CAZQMH010000142.1:0-6294 GCA_964594435.1 uncultured Alcanivoracaceae bacterium | reverse complement strand
AGAATCAATCGAAGAACTAAAGTATTATCGCCAATTTTTAGGAGCACTTGCCCAGAATTAAAACGTTCTGACACACTTTGCTCGCTCAATAAACGCTAAACTGTTTGGGGATTAGGTATTGAAAAACTAAATTTCGTGCCCTTGTTGAGTTGGCTGGCAACCTGAATACTAAATTTATGCAAATCCAGTATTTTTTTGACAATGGCTAAACCCAAACCTGATGAGCTGCTAGAATCTTGCGAGCTATTTTCGGCTCGATAAAGGCGGTTAAAAATATTAGGTAATTCATTGCGGCTGATGCCACGACCGTTGTCATGAATGATAACCGTAAAACCTTTTTCGGTTTTTTCCAGTTTCACCAAAACTCTACCATTTTGCGGTGTGTGTTTTATAGCATTACCTATCAAATTTTCCAGTACCCGTTGCATTAAACCAATATCCGCTTGCACCGTTGTTTTACCTTGCAATAAATTCATGCTCAGTTTAACCCCTTTTTGTTTGGCTTGGTGATGAAACTCCATGCAAACATCTTGGATGAGTTCTGCCATAGAAAAATCCTCCAAATGGGGTTTGATGATATTGGCATCGAGTTTTGATAACTCAAATAAATCATTTATCATAATGCCCAAACGTGAACAATGTTTGCGGGCAATGGATAAATAGTTTTTGGTTGTTTGAGTATCCATGTTGTTCTGTTTGATAAGCAAGGTGTCGAGGTAACCTTGCATAGAGGACAGCGGTGTGCGTAAATCATGAGAGACATTAGAAATCAGGTCGCGACGGGTTTTGTCGGCATTTTGGATTTGTTGCAATTGTTTTTCGATACGACAAGACATGTCATCAAAGGATTGATTGAGTTGCTGAATTTCATCGCCTGTAAAAGTTGTGTTGTCATCATTGGATTGTTTTTGAAAACGAATGACTTTGTTGCGTAACTTTTTCAAAGGTCGAGTCAGTTGTCTGAGCATCAGAGTAGCGATTAAAAAAGCCAAAACAATAACGGCGATGATTGCCGCGATAGCGAGTTTCATGATGTAGTTTTTGGATAAATTATTGGCAAGTTGTTCGTATTTTTCACCGCCAAGAATAACATAAATATACCCTTCTTGTTTGCCGTTGTTAGTGATTTTTGCGGCACTAAAGGCTTTGTTGTTGTTTGGGGAGCGAGGATCGCTGTTGAGAATAGGGCGTTTGGAATTTTTGCCCAAAAATTGATGAATGGCATCCAATGGAACGGAATTTAAAACAACCGTATCTTTAGGTAGATTATGGCTCAGAATTTTACCGTTATTATCCAACAGATAGACTTCTACTGTTGGGTTGATAACCATCGAGCGTTGGGCGAGTTTTTTTAAGGCTTTTTCATTGTATTGCCCATCAATTATCAGTGGTTCTTGAGCCGCAACATACATCGCAATTGAACCATTTAACCGTTGGGTTATTTCTAAGTTGTACTGCACCGTGGCATAACGCGTGATCAGAGCTAAGGCAATGCCAACAAGCACAAACAAAGCCAATAACACCAGCGATAATTTTTTATTTAATGAATTCATGGCAGAGATTTTGCGATAAATTTGTAACCCACGCCCCAAATGGTTTTGATGTATTTAAATTCATCTTCATCGGGCTCGATTTTGGCACGCAGACGGTTCATGTGCGAATTAACCGTGTGTTCATAACCATCGTGACCATAACCCCAAACCTGATCCAGCAATTGTGAACGCTTATAGACCTTGTCAGGATTGGAGGCAAAAAAGTGCAACAAATCAAATTCTTTAGCCGTTAATTCGATGGTTTTATTATTAAGTAAAACTTTACGTTCATCAACAATAATTTGTAAACCCTCAAAAGATAGGTTATTGCTAGTTGTCTTGGCACTGTAACCAACCGCCGCATCGAAGCGCCGCATCAATGCCTTAACACGTGCCACAAGTTCTAAAACGCTAAACGGTTTAGTTAAATAATCATCAGCTCCTATTTCGAGACCCAAAACACGGTCAAGCTCGGTAGATTTTGCCGTCAGCATCAAAATTGGCGTGTATTTACCTTTGGCTCGTAATTGACGACAAATATCCAAGCCATCCATACCAGGTAAACGCAAATCCAGAATAATAGCACTCCATTCACGGTTCAAAGCCATTTTATATCCTTGCAAACCATCATTGGCAATCTCGACCTTATCGCAGATTTCACTCACGTGCAATTTGACCACTTGAGCGATGTCATATTCGTCTTCAATAATAAGAACTTTTGATTTGATGAGCTCTTCTCACATGTAAATTCGGTCATTATAAAGGATAAAAATTAGAAATTATCACGAAATTCTAAAATATCCCAAATCCCGATAGGTAAATCGCAAAAAAGAATTCAACTAATGGTCAAATCCACCAATATCATAGATTAATTACAGAATTTAGCAATTTTGAAAAAAATCCTATTTCCCATATAAAAAGGAACTAAAAAACACTAAAAATGACAAATTATGCTTGCTTGCTTGCTTGCTTGTAAAATGTTACCCAAAATTTCACTACATAAAGGGGTATACCAATGAAAAAAGTCATTCTCTTAACGCTATTCGTTAGCTTAAACTTGTTCGCAAACACAGCACCAAAACCACAAGGGAAAAATGGTTATATCATATCTCCACTTGCACACGATACCATAAAAAAGAATACAAAAAACCCATGTAAAGCAGGTAGCAAAAGAGGGTGTTTAATTGATGTACCGCAAGACAACAATGGGCATCAATGCCCTGCCGCAGGCAACCCTATTAATGTCGGCACAGGCAATAAATTCCAGAGTTTTGACATACAACTGAACGCAGAAATTAGTTTTAAAATGTTTTACAACTCTTATGCAACATTTAATTCAACAAATGCTGCATCCTATACAGATATAATATCAAGAAGAATTTTGGGCAAAGGATGGTTTAGTAATTTTGAAAGCCATGCCAAACCTATATTAATTGGCGGTCTCGCCAATGATCAATATCATGTGTATATAACTCGCCCAGATGGAAGAGTGATGCATTTCTACAAACAAGTTGGGCAATGGCAAGCCGTACCTGGAGCTTCTAATATTGACGGGGAATGGTCGAGGTATCCTGGAGCATTGACTAAAAAAACAAGATTATTCTACACTTATAGTGGTTTTACTATATACACAGAAGACAATAAAAAGGAAATATACAGAAAAGTTGATTGCCCAGGATGTTCGGGTGTATTTCATTATGAAAAGAAAACTTATACAATACAAAAAATCATAGATTTAAATACAGGAAAAACAGTCCATATAAATGGTTCAAGCGGTTCTCCTTTCCCAGGCTATATTGGTGACTACAGATCTCCAACATTTGCAGAAGCTCAATTTAACTTTCTATACTCATATAATAAGCTAGAGAGTATTAAGGATTTAAATAATCCCACAAGAATTTGGCATTTTGAATACGATACCGAAGGCAACTTAACAAAAATAATTTATCCAGATAATACCAATACAATATTTCATTATTCAGCACAAGAGATACCTGGAAACGCCAAAAAGAATTTATTAACAGGCATAACAGACCGCAGAGGAATACGTTATTCAACCTATCAATATGATGGACACGGTTTTGCATTTTCCTCAAGGCTCGCAAACTCAGTTAATCACGTAACAGTGAGTATCGACCAAGACCCTACGGATGATAATCTATTTGTTAGAAATGTAACGGATTCACTAGGTAACACAACCACCTATACAATTGAAAAAAGATTTGGTTTGTTTAAAGTAACTAATGTCACTGGAGTTGGATGCGGTACTTGTACAAATGGCAATAGTTCCTATGTTTATGACAGCCAAAATAATCCTACTTCCAAAACGGTTGACGGAAAAACAACGAACTATACTTATTATCCAGGAGGAAATAGTCGACTCGGTCAATACAGCACAAAAACAATTGCAGTAGGAACACCTCAAGAAAAATCCTACAATTACACATGGGATCCAACATTTCATAAAAAGCCAAAAACCATCAAAGAGCCATCAGTTGCCAGTGGACATTTTAAAGAAACTCAATACGAATACACCTCATTAGGACAAGTTAAAAAAATCACAATCAAAGGCTATAAAGCAGATGGTTCAGCCTTGCCTGATAACGTAACCAACTATATTTATAATGGACCTTATGCACAGTTAAGTCAAATATACGATGCCAGATTAAAAGTGACAAATTTTGAATATTACCCTGATAATGTAAATCAAGGAAACAATAGAGCACGATTAAAAAAGGTAACAAACCCAGCAGGTATCATAACAAGAAACAATATACAATATACCTCCACAGGTAAGTTACTATCAGAACAAAGACCAAACGGCATCACCCAAAGTTACAGCTATTATGCAAACAATGATAGATTAGAGTTAATAACACGAACAGACGGCACAAAAACCATCAAAACACACATGACTTATCTAGCAACAGGTGAAATAGAAACAATCACACGAAATTATACAACACCAGATGCAAGTACCTTGACCATGACTTATGACGATGCACGACGTTTGAAAAAAGTTACAGACCAGCAAGGAAACTATGTTAAATACATATTAGATACTGAAGGCAATCAAAAGAAAGAGAAAATATTTGATGTCAATAACGTACTTAAAAAGAAAATTTTACAAACATTTGATACCTATAATCACCTAGAAACAACAACACAATCAGGAGTCGTGAATCATTTCAGCTATTCAGACAGTGGCTTATTAATGGAACAAACAAACGGCAACAACATAAAAACAGATTACGACTACGATGCCCTAAACCGCCTCACAAAAATCACCCAAGACCTAAGCTCAGCAACAACACCAACAGCCAATACAATAACCCAATTTGAATACAACAGCAACGACCAAGTACAAAAAGTCACCGATGCCAATAACCACCAAACCACCTACCAATACGATGACCTAGGCAGGCTAACCAAACTCATCTCCCCAGACACAGGTACCGACACATTTACCTATGATGCCGCAGGCAATATCCTAAGCAAAACCGATGCCAATAACAACACAACAACATTCACCTACGATGCCATCAATCGCCCACTCAGCATAGACTACGTCGGCACCGATCTCGATGTAACATTCACCTACAATCAAGACCGTTTGCAAAGTTACGCAGACAGCAACAGCACAACCACCCTTAGCTATGATGCTTTTGGTAACTTAACAGGCAAAAACCAAACCATAAACAACGCAGTCAACAACCAAAACCTCACCACCCAGCTTACCTACACCTATGACAACAACAACCGACTAGATACCATCACCTATCCATCAGGCATGTTTGTAAAATACCACTACAACAACCTCGACCAAGTCATCAAAATCACCTCACTGCTCAACAATCAACCGCTGAATATCGTCAATAACATCACCTATTTACCCATGGGACCAATAACACAAATGAACCTCGGAAACGGGCTGCAATACAACGCCCAATACGACAACGGCTACCGTCTAGAACAGTACAACTACGGCACCACCATGACCGCCAACTTAACCTACGACAACAACCATAATATAACCTCAATAGAACGCGAAGACAAACCCTACTCACAATCCTATATGTATGACAACCTCGACCGACTAAAAGAAGAATCAGGCGGACCCATTCGCTACAATTATGATAAACTCGGTAACCGCACCACTGTATCCACAGGACGCAGTCTACCAATCACCTACCAATACGACGCCAACAGCAACCGCCTCCACAAAATAGGCAACAACGCCCCAAGACAATACGACAACAACGGCAACACCCTGCTACTAGCAAATGCCAAGCAAAGTTACAGCTACAACAAAGCCAATCGCATGCAACAACTAAAAGTACCCAAAGACCCAAGCGACCCCAACTCGCCGCTCATACCCAAAGCCGACTACATCTATAACGGCATAGGCCAACGCATATTCAAAAAAATCTACAACGCCAACACTCTCTACCTAAACTACATGTACAACACCGCAGGTCAACTGCTCTACTACGGCAAACACAAAGGCAGCAACCTCACCCCAAAATGGGCAAGAGAAACCATTTGGCTCGGCAACCGCCCCATCGCCCAATTTCGCACCAACTACGGCAACAACCCAAGCGTCAAACTTTACTACATCCTCTCAGACCACCTCAACACCCCAAGAATGGTCACCAACGACACAGGCACCGTCCTCTGGAGCTGGAACTCAGATGCCTTCGGCACAAGCCAACAAAACCTGGATGTGGATGGCGATAATGTTAATTTTCCATTTATTTTAAGA
>CAZQMH010000141.1:0-7483 GCA_964594435.1 uncultured Alcanivoracaceae bacterium | reverse complement strand
TAGATGTTACGCCAATACCACATAACGGTTGTCGTCCATCTAAGAAAAGAAGAGTGTAGGAAAGAATTATGGCAAGATATATTGGACCAACTTGTAAATTGGCAAGACGTGAAGGCACAGATTTAATGTTGAAATCTCCAGCTCGTGCTGTAGAAACAAAATGCAAACTTGATCAAGTCCCTGGTGTTCATGGAGCAGCAATGCGACGTGGTAAACCAACTGATTATGCAGGTCAGTTGCGTGAAAAACAAAAAGTCCGCAGAATTTACGGAGTTTTAGAAAAGCAATTTAGAAATTATTACAAAAAAGCGGCTAAACAAAAAGGCGCAACAGGTGAAAATTTGTTAAAGTTGCTAGAAACACGTTTAGATAATGTTGTTTACCGTATGGGCTTTGCGGTCACTCGTGCGGAGGCAAGACAGCTTGTTTCGCATAAAGCCATAGAGGTCAATGGCAAAACATGTAATATCCCTTCTTATCAAATTCAAGAAGGTGACGTTGTGGCAGTGAGAGAGAAAGCACAAAAGCAATTACGCATATCTGATGCCTTAACTATTTGGCAAGAGATGAATTTATTTGCCGATTGGGTTTCAGTCGATGCAAAGAAAATGACAGGCACATTTAAAAATGTTCCAACAAGAGATGATTTGCCAGCTGAGATTAATGAAAATCTTATCGTGGAATTGTATTCTAAATAATTAACAACGAGGTATTTCGCATGTCAGATATTTTGGCAAAATTACTCCGCCCTAAAGTTGTGGCAGTAAAAGAAGAATCATTAAATAAAGCACAAGTTGTGATAGAACCATTGGAACGTGGTTTTGGGCATACGTTAGGTAACTCATTTAGAAGGATATTATTGTCCTCAATTCCTGGTTACGCCATTACGGATGTACAAATTGATGGCGTTGCTCATGAGTTTTCAGCGATTGAAAATATAAAAGAAGATGTGGTCGAGATTATACTTAATCTTAAAGGCGTCTCTTTTAAAGTTAAAGGCAATGAGCAACAAGAATTTAATGTCTCCTTAACAAAATCAGGGGCAGGTGTTGTGACCGCAGGTGATATACAAGTGCCAGATGGAATTAGCGTTGCTGATGAAAATCATGTGATTTGTCATATTGCCGGCAAAGGCTCGATTAACATGAACATGGTTGTTAAACAAGGCATCGGCTATGAAGCCGCACCCGTACAAAAAAGAGACGAAGAATCTCGTTCTATCGGTTCTTTGGTACTTGATGCCAGTTATTGCCCAGTTAAACGCGTATCCTACGAAGTAGAAAATGCACGTGTAGAACAACGAACAAACTTAGATAAGTTAATTCTAAGCATTGATACTGATGGTTCAATAACCGCAGAACAAGCCATACAAATGGCAGCAAGAATACTGATAGAACAAATGGCAGTATTTGTAGATTTTGAAATGTCTGCTCCTGTTGAAGAAGAATCTGAGGAAGAAAAACTCAATCCAATTCTTCTCAAACCAATTGATGAGCTCGAACTCACTGTTCGTTCCGCCAATTGTTTAAAAGCAGAAAACATACAATACATAGGTGAATTAATCCAAAGAACAGAAGTTGATTTACTAAAAACTCCAAATCTTGGTAAAAAATCATTAAACGAAATAAAAGCAGTGCTCGCAGAAATGGGTCTGAATTTTGGTGTCCGCATAGAAAATTGGCCACCAGCTTCAATTCGATCTGTTGAGCGTTTACTAGGTTAAAAATAGGAATTGGTGAGATAAAATGCGTCATAGAAAATCAGGTCGTCAACTAAACAGAAACAGCAGTCATCGTAAAGCGATGTTTAAAAACATGGCTGCATCATTATTCGAACACGAATTAATCAAAACAACCTTGCCAAAAGCAAAAGAACTACGCAAAGTTGCTGAGCCATTAATCACCATTGCCAAAAATGACAGTGTGGCAAATAGAAGATTGGCTTTTTCACGCTTACGTCGTAAAGATGTGGTCAAGAAATTATTTGAAACACTTGGTCCTCGTTACCAAGAACGCCCAGGTGGTTATTTGCGAATTTTAAAATGTGGCTACAGAAGTGGTGATAATGCACCAATGGCTTATGTGGAATTGGTCGATAGACCTCGTCCAACTGCAGCAAATGATGCAGAATAATTAAGCACAAAGCAAAAAACACGAAAAGCCCAGTTTATCTGGGCTTTTTTTATGCTTATTGAATGTTTTCCGTTAGAATAACGCTTTTAAAATTGTTAGTCAGAGACAAACATAATGTTCGCCAAATTATTAAACGTAAGTTCACTCAGATTTTTTAGCTTTTTGCCCTTTTTTGCCTCGGTATTGATGTTGGCTTACGCCTATTACGAACAATACGTTAACTATCTCGAACCCTGTCCTTTGTGTTTAACTCAGCGTTTTGTTATCATGTTAATCGGGTTTTTGTTTTTTCTCACCTTTATCTATCCGCCGCAAAAATGGTTCAGGAAAGTGATGGGTTTTCTTATCGCAATTGTCTCTTTGGCTGGAGCCGCTGTCTCGGCTCGCCATGTTTATTTGCAGCACTTACCCGCTGACGAAGTTCCAGCTTGCGGTCCTGGATTAGAATACATGTTACAAAATTTACCTTTAGGCGATGTTTTTCATAATTTATTCTCAGGAAGTGGAGAATGTGCCGAAATTGTTTGGCGATTTTTAGGCTTGACCATGCCCGAATGGACATTTATCACTTTTATCGGATTTTTCTTCTACACCATACTGTGGACATTACAAAAGAAAAGAGTACACTAACATGACTAAAAACTGGAACCCAAACAGCTGGGTGCAAAAAGAAATACGGCAGCAAGCCACTTACACCAATCGAAAATCCTTAAAAAAGGCATTAACTAAGCTACAAAAAATGCCGCCATTGGTAACCTCTTGGGAAATATTTAGCCTCAAGCAAAAATTAGCCGAAGTTCAAAACGGACAACGCTTTCTTATCCAAGGCGGTGATTGTGCAGAAAGTTTCAGCGACTGCAACTCGCCACTCATTACCAACAGGCTTAAAGTGTTATTACAAATGAGCCTTATTCTTATTCATGGCATGAAAATGCCGATTGTGAGAATTGGTAGATTTGCTGGACAATACGCCAAACCTCGTTCCTCAGATACCGAAACGATTGATGGCGTGACCTTGCCATCTTATCGAGGTGATTTGGTCAATAAAATTGATTTTGATGAAGAATCACGTATTCCAGATCCGACGCGAATGCTTATAGGTCATGCTTCATCAGCCATGACTATGAACTTTGTTCGAGCATTGATTGATGGTGGTTTTGCGGATATTCGCCATCCTGAATACTGGGATTTGGCATGGATTGAACACTCAGGAAAATCCAGCGAATACCAACAAATGATGCGAAAAATAAGTGAATCCATTGAATTTGCCGAAATATTGGCTGGTCGAAAATTAGGTAATCTTTCACGAGTTGACTTTTATTCGTCGCATGAGGCCTTGCATTTGCATTACGAGCAAGCCTTAACCCGTGAAGTACCGCACCAAAAAGGTTATTTTAATTTAGGCACGCACTTCCCATGGATTGGTCTGCGTACCAATCAACTAGACTCAGCCCACGTAGAGTTGTTGCGTGGTATCAATAATCCCATAGGCATAAAAGTCGGCAAAGAAACCACAAAAGAACATTTGCTAGGGCTGCTCAACACACTTAATCCCAACAATGAGGCGGGGAAAATAACCCTTATTCATCGTTTTGGAGCGAACAATATTGAAGCCACTTTGCCCAAAATGATAGCCATGCTAAAAGACGAAGGGCTGGGTGCCGTTTGGTGTTGTGACCCCATGCACGGCAATACCGAAAGCACTTCCAATGGTTACAAAACGCGTAAATTTGAAAACATAAAAAAAGAAGTCGAACTCGCTATGGAAATTCATAAATCCGAAGGTTCGTTTTTAGGTGGAGTGCATTTAGAGCTTACGGGCGAAAATGTTACCGAATGTTTGGGCGGTGCACGAGAACTGAATGAAAAAGATCTTGAGCGAGCCTACCTGACACAAGTCGACCCACGACTCAATTACGAACAGTCTTTAGAAATGTCGATGGCAATAGTCAGCAAATTCAAACAATAAACAATAAAAAATTAAACAAAGGGGCAATCATGAGCAATGTATCAGTACATTCGGAAATTGGGAAACTTAATACGGTAATTATCCATCAACCTGGTAGTGAGATGGAAAATATGACACCAGCAACCGCCCAAGAAGTCTTATACGATGATATTTTAAACCTTGATTTGGCTTTGCTTGAGCATCGCCAATTAACGGGTGTTCTGCGTAGAATTGCAAAAGTGCATGAATTTTCTGATTTGCTGTGTGATGTTTTAAAAAATGAAAAAATAAAGCTACAAATTCTCAAAGATGTCTGCAATCTTTATGGGCATCCAGAGTTAATTGATGATTTAAGCCAGTTATCAGCCAATCAACTAGCCGAACAATTTTTTACTGGAACATTGCTGGAAAAAAACACTCTCGAACGATTTTTAAGCACCTCTCGCCATGCCATTCCACCATTGCCCAATGCTTTTTTTACCCGTGATGCCGTCATGTGTGTTTATGAAAATATTATTATCGGTTCCATGGCACATAAGGTTCGCTTAACCGAGGCTTTATTATTGCGTTATATTTTCAGCTACCATCCAGCCCTTGGCGTCAATAACTTTTACCATGATGGTACCCGCAAACAAAGTGATGAAGTGACCGTTGAAGGCGGTGATATTTTGGTGATTAAAGAAAACTTGTTAATCATTGGCTTTAGCGAACGAACTTCGGCAAAAGCCATCGACACTTTAGCAAGAGAGATGTCACGAGATAAAGAAAATCTCGATATTTTAGTGGTGAAATTACCTAAAATTCGAGCAACCATACATCTCGACATGATTTTCACCATGTTGGATGTGGACAAATTTATGGTCTTCCCCCCTTTAATAACAGGGCCCAATAAATGCAAAAGTTACCACATGCAATGCACAAAAGGTGAAATTCAAGCAATAACCGAATACTCGGGCTTACCAAAAGCCATGCGTGCATTAGGCATGGATGCAACGTTTATCAATTGCGGCGGAGACAAGCCTTTTGCCCAAGAACGAGAACAGTGGACCAGCGGAGCCAATTTTTTTACTTTTGCTCCAGGACAAATAATTGGTTACAAACATAACAAAGAAACCTTCGCTGCATTGGATAAAGCAGGTTTTGAAATAATTGAGGCAAATGATATTATCACCGACATAAAATCTATTGAGGATGGCAAACTTATCGCTGTTTCGATGGAAGGTGCAGAGCTCTCACGTGGCGGCGGCGGTTGTCGATGCATGACTATGCCCGTTAATCGTGATAAAGTGAACTGGTAGACAATTTTTAACGGATTAATGCTTATAATTCACGCAACTGCACGATAAAAAGGACACAAAACATGAAATTAGCAGAAGTCAACCAAGCCATAAATAAAGGTTTTAATATCTTTAAATTGACCATAGTCAGTACTGTTTTATTGGTGAGTATTCACATTTTTTTCTATGATATTAAACAATCCATTGATTATTTTAATCTTATCACCAATGCCATACTGCTGAGTATCACCTTTTATTTAATCTACATAACCCAAAAGAACTCCACCAATAAAAGTGGTTTTTATTATTACACATCCATTGGGTTTGCCTTTGTCTATTTTGGTTTGTTTATCCTAACCTTCAATCAAATTTACCATTATTCGCAACAAGCCATTGAAATTTCCTTTAAATCATTATCCGTTGTGGGTTATGGTTTGTTAGCAATAGGCGTTTCTAAATGGGTCAACTACAATAACGAAAGACAGCAAGAATTATCAATACAGGCCAACACCGATGAGTTGACAAACATACTCAATCGCCGCTCATTCACCCGTTTTATTCAATACGAATTTAAAAAAGCCCAGACACGTTCACAGCCATTTGCCTTAATTATTCTCGATATCGACCACTTCAAAAATATAAACGACCAATACGGGCACCAAGTTGGCGATAAAATTCTGCAATCACTGGCTCAAATTATGCAATCATCCTTTCGTCAAGCCGACCAAGTGAGTCGTTGGGGTGGCGAAGAATTTGCCATCCTATTACCCCAAACCACCTTGCATAATGCCAACACCGTAGCAGAAAAACTCAGAAAAACAATCGAATCTTCTGTTTACAAACACAAGGCACAACACATAAAATACACCATTAGTCTTGGCGTATCAGAATTTTTAAGCTCAGATGACTCCTTTGAAGCGGTTATAAAAAGAGCCGATGACGCCCTTTACCAAGCAAAAAATGAAGGACGAAACTGTGTCCGAAGCATAAGAAAATAACATCACAAACAATAACAAGAAAATAATACATGGCAATACTCTCACTCATCAATGTTTCCCTCGATTTTGGAGCTGAACCCTTACTCGATGAAATAAACTTCACCATAAA
Source organism: uncultured Alcanivoracaceae bacterium (assembly GCA_964594435.1). GTDB lineage: Bacteria > Pseudomonadota > Gammaproteobacteria > Xanthomonadales > Marinicellaceae > NORP309. The sequence goes on along the minus strand of CAZQMH010000141.1, from coordinate 1,019 downwards.
TAAAGGACAAAAACTCTGCCTCATAGGACGCAATGGCGAAGGCAAATCCTCGCTCATGAAACTGCTTACTGGGCAGATTCCACTCGAACATGGTGAGATTCGCCGTCATGGTTCTGCCAAGGTCGCCATGATGGAACAAAACGTGCCTCAATCAAATACCAAAGAAGATGTCTACACCCTCGTTGCCAAAGCCTTAGGAGAACAAGGAAACACCATCATCAACTATCACCATGCCCTCAAAAATGAACTCGATACCGTGGATGAAATAGGCGAAAAAATAACCGCCAGCGACTCTTGGGAACTATTAAACACCATTGAAACCAGTATCTCACAACTTAACCTAGAAAAAGACGCCATCTTCAATGAACTCTCAGGCGGCGTCAAAAGAAGAGTTGTGCTTGCCAGGGCTCTGGTGCAAACACCTGATCTGTTACTGTTAGACGAACCAACCAACCATCTGGATATTGAAACCATTTTATGGCTAGAAAAATTTATCAAAAACCTCAACTGTGCCGTCTTGTTCGTTACCCATGACCGAGCCTTTTTAAAAAATATTGCACAAGGAATTCTCGAATTAGATAGAGGGAAAATACACTATTATCACTGCAATTACGACAAATACCTTATTCACAGAGACGAACGCCTCAATGCTGAAGAAAAAGAAAACGAACGTTTCGATAAACATCTCGCCAAAGAAGAGATATGGATACGGCAAGGCATAAAAGCCAGAAGAACCCGCAACGAAGGACGTGTTCGCAGCCTAAAAAAATTACGCACCGAACGCAGCCAACGGCGAGTACAAACAACAGCCGCACAAGCCCAAGTCAATATTGCAGAAAAATCGGGCAAAAAGGTTATCACGGCTCACAACATCAGCTACAGTTATCCAAACAAAACCCTGTTTAAAAACTTCAGTGCCAAAATAAGACGCGGCGACAAAATAGGCATCATCGGCAAGAACGGTGTCGGTAAAACCACGCTCATCAATATCCTGCTAGGTGAACTTGAACCGCAAACAG
>CAZQMH010000140.1:2887-7526 GCA_964594435.1 uncultured Alcanivoracaceae bacterium | reverse complement strand
CAAATCTACTGTTTGAAAAAGCCAGCCACTTTGCCAAAGGGATACCAATTAACAATAAGATGGCAACGGTCAAAGATGCCAGCTTAAAGCTAAGGAACAGAGCATTTATATCACTTGGTGCCATTAATCAGGGTTAAATTAGCTAAAATTGAAATTTTATTACCCAAATGAACCTTTGTATTCTATTATTTACCATAATTGAATAAAAAGATGCAAATTATGAAATATTTTGGCTTGTTTTTAAGTTTTTTTGTGGCTTGTGCTGCAATGGCAAAATCGCCGTCTGAAATTATTGCCCATGCAAAAGCTAATGAATGGCGAACAGTTGATATTAACAATACACTCTATTTGCAATTGGATACGGGACTGGTGGTGGTAGAACTCGCTCCACGTTTTGCACCCAAACACGTGCAAAACACCAAAGCTTTGGTAAAAGAAGGTGTGTTTGATAACAGTAATTTCTATCGTGTAATAGATGGCTTTGTCGCTCAGGGTGGGCCATTGGAAAAAGACGATAAGAAAATAAAAACTCCCAAAATTGGGCAGTTAACCATTGCTGCCGAATTCACCTTAAAAACGCCAACGCCTTTAGCCATAACAACCATCAATCAAGTTGATGGTTATGCGGCTCAAACAGGCTTTATTGATGGTTTTGCAATCGGTCGCAGCCACGACAAGCAGGAAAACTGGTTATTGCATTGTTATGGAGCGTTTGCCATGGGACGAGCCAATGACCCCAACACCGGCGGCACAGAACTGTATATTGTTATTGGCAATGCGCAACGCTATTTGGACAGAAATACGACGGTTTTTGGACGAGTGCTGCTTGGTATGGAACATATTCAAGCCTTGAAACGCTCGCAAAACATACAAGGAACGGTCGATTTAACAGGTAAAAATAAAATCATCAGCATCAAACTTGGTTCCGAGGTCTCTAAAGATGTTTTCATACCGCTAGAAGCCCTGAAAACAGACTCACAAAGTTTTAAGGCTTTAATTGAATCACGTAAAAACCGTCGCAATAAATGGTTTGTTTACCAACACAATTATATTGATGCCTGTTCTGTGCCCTTGCCTGTACGCATTAAAAAGCATTAAAATTTCAATTTTTAATGTAACTCAACTGGAAACCACGTAACTTGGACGACTTTTTTGTCATTTATGCGATAAATAAGATTGATTTTAATGAAATCACCTTGAGAAAACTTTATGGTGGGCTGCATCAGCATAATATGATAGCCACCTGGTTTGAAAGTCAGTTTCTTACCAGACTTGATAATAATTTTATCTTGGTGTTGCATTTTAGCTATGCCATCTTGTATGACAGTTTGATGAATCATGGTCATCTCAAAAGCGGGACTGTAAGCATCCACTAAAACAATATCCTGCGAGGAAGTATTGTTGATGGTGACATAAGCCGCCTGGTTTTTAACATTGGGTGGAGCGGCCTGTAACCAATAATGACTTAAGCTTGGTAGTTCGCTATTGGCATAAGTAAAAGACGGCACCAGCAGGAGCCACAAGAAAGAAGCAAGACGAATATAATTTTTCATACAAAATAAAATCTTTTTAAATAATTATTAAATAATTTTAACCCTTTTGTTGAGTAAATACGATACCATTGATTGAATTAACAACAAAAAGATCCAATAATGAATAAACTATTGAAAAAAACGGTATTAATACTTATGACAACAATTACGATGGTAAACGCTGATGATACAGCAATAACAGTCTATTCCACCGCCTCCGCTGGCAGTATATCACCCGAACAGTTTCAAAATTCAGGCTCACATGTTCCTGGCTATGCCATGATTAAGCAAGACCGAACCATAAGCATTCAAAAGGGTCAATTTGAGCTAAAATTTGACGATGTTACCAGTAAAATTGATCCCACAACCGTATCTTTTAGCACACCCAATAATCCAGGCAGTGCAATGGTTTTAGACCAAAACTACCAATTTGACATCGTCAGCACCCAGAAATTACTAGAAAAATATGTTGGACAGCAAGTGATTGTTGAACAAACATCAGGCGGCAGCAATAAAACCATAAAGGGCAAGTTGTTAGGTACAAACGGTGGCATTATTGTGCAAGAACGCAGCGGTTCGGTTATCACCTTGAGTAAATATGACAGTGTGGCCTTTCCATCTTTGCCTGGCGGTTTATTAACCAAGCCAACTTTATTGTGGTTATTGAAAGGCAACAAAGCAGGCGATGAATTGGCTCGTGTCACTTACCAAAGCAAAGGCATGACATGGTGGGCGGATTATAATTTGACCTTAAATGATGACAAGGGCAAATGCAGCATGAATTTATCTTCTTGGGTCAGTTTACTCAATCAAGCAGGGACAACATTCAAAAACACCAAATTAAAACTCATTGCTGGCACGGTGCACCGTGCCACACCAAATTATAGAGGAGCAAATGAAATGGTTTTGAGCAAAGCCGTACCTATGGCAATGGCTGAAGATGCAGGATTTAGTGAAAAGTCCTTGTTTGAATACCATCTTTATACTTTGCCAAGACGTGTCAATTTGCCCAATAATTCAACCAAACAAATAGAATTATTTCCCTCAGCTAACAACATCGAATGCCAAAAAGAATTGGTGTTTAATGGCTCACAAATCACCAACCATCATTATTATAATGTTATCCAAGACCGAAACTACATGCGCAGTGCCAAACCCAAAGTCAAAGCATTTGTTAGTTTTGAAAACAGCAAGGAAAAAGGCTTAGGAATGCCCTTGCCAGCAGGAAGAATTCGTGTAAGCCAGCTGGACAAAGCCGATAACTCTCTTGAATTTATCGGTGAAGATATTATCGATCACACACCAAGAAATGAAACCGTTACCATTGAACTCGGAAATTCCTTTGACGTTGTTGGCGAACGCAAGCAAACGGATATTCATGTTGCTCCTTATGAAATAACCGAAACATTTGAAATAAAAATTCGTAACCAAAAAGATACCCCCACTAAAGTCAAAGTCATCGAACCACTTTATCGCTGGAGTAACTGGAAGATAGAAAAAACATCAGAAAACTACCAAAAGCTCAACTCAAGCACCATCGAGTACCTAGTTGAACTGCAATCTGAAGAAGAAAAAATAATCACCTACACCGTACACTATTGGTGGAATAAAAGCTAAATTTCTAACTCAATCAACTAATTCCCAAATCACCCCGATAGAGAAACGTAATAAGAACATAAGCCCTTAATGCTTGCACTCTTTATTGCGATTCTCTATCGGGCTTTGGGTTATTCTCAATTGCCTTTCTTTATTGGGCTTTGGTATGGAGGTTGAAAAGAGTGCCTTGTTGCAATTTGTATGCCCAGTTTTTGGGTATCACTTGTCCCATGCCATTGTCTTTGTCCCACTTTTGGCGTGTTATTGGGGTGAGTTTTCCTTTGCCCAGTGCTTTGTTGAGTTTGGCTAAATCGACTTGTATGATTTTTTTGGCTTTGCTTTGGGCTTGTTTTAACTGTTTGCCTAAAAGTTCTGCTTGGGTGGTTTGAGTTTGGCTGGGTTTGCCATTGTAACTTGTGACATTGCTAAATAAAGTACCGTATTTTTCTTTGAGCTTTTCTTCACCTGTTATCATGCCTTTTTTATGGGCGGCGAGTGAATGGGTGAATTGTTTTACGGTTTTGGTAAATGCTGCAATCTTCTTTTGGGTGGATTTTGGCAGATTGTCTTTGATTTTTTTGGCTTGTTTGCTTAAATCTTCTAGCTGATTTATGCTAAAGGTCAGGTCATTGATGTCGTTGTAGAGTTTCATGCTTAAATCGTGCTGTTGGCGGCGTTCGGCATCAGTGTGCGGTGAACGTGGGTCGCCTACTAGTTCGATTGTAGCAGGATAGGTCTTTTTGCCTTTTACTAATTCGACTTTGTATTTTCCAACGGCGACACGTGGTCCGAAAAAGCCACCTGATAATGCATTTGAGGGTGGAAATTTGGGTGGTTTTAGTCGCATAGGCCATGCCACTCGGTTGATGCCTCGGCGTTTACCTGCGGGTATGGATTTTATCAATTGCTTGTTTTCATCGTAAATATTAACCATTATTTTGCCAAACATGTGGCGTTTTTTTAGGTAATAGGTGATGTATGCCGCCTCTGGTAAGGATTCACCGACAAAACTGTCTCCACCTGAGAAGCTTTGTAATGAACCACCATCAATCATGGTGGCAGGGCGAGAGGGAAGCATGGCGACATCTTGTTTTAAAAGCTCAGTTGTTAAGGCTCGAATGGGCGTGATGTCGTCAATGATATAAACACCACGACCGTGAGTGGCAAGAATGACATCATTTTCTGTTGGGTGAATAACGATGTCATGGACGGCTACTTTGGGCAGGTTTTCTTTAAAGCGTGCCCATTGTTTGCCACCATCTAGGCTGATAAATAAGCCAAATTCTGTCCCCAAAAATAACAGTTCAGGATTGACGAGGTCTTGTTTAATGACCCAGCTGTAGCCTTTTATGTTCTTATCTTTTATGCTGTGCCAACTTTTGCCAAAATCTGTTGTTTTCAGAACATAGGTGCTCATATCGCCAGTACGATGACCGTCAAATGTAATGAATGCGGTGGCTTTGTCGTGTTTTGAGGCTGAAATACTGGAAACCCATGTGCCTTTGGGGATT
>CAZQMH010000140.1:0-2877 GCA_964594435.1 uncultured Alcanivoracaceae bacterium | reverse complement strand
AAGGGTGGGAAGTTTGTCTGTTGAAAGCCTTTGTTTTTTTGAAGTTTTTGCTTAAATCAATCCAGTCGTTGCCACCATTTTTTGTGAGGTGTACTTTGCCGTCATCGCTGCCGACCCAAATTATATTGGCATCCATTGGTGATTCGGCAATGGTATAAATGGTGGCGTTGTTTTCGGCAGTTGAGTTATCGAGTGTTAGACCACCTGTTGAGGCTTGTCTTTGTCTTTTTGGGTCGTTGGTGGTTAAATCGGGTGAAATTCTTGTCCATGATTCGCCTTTATTGGTACTTTTGTAGAGGTATTGTGCTCCGTAGTAGATTGTTCCTGGAAAATTTTTACTGACCAATAACGGTGTGTTCCAGTTGAAACGTAACTTGTCTTCCTTTGCAGTGGCAACGGGTGCAATGTTTTTTACTTCGCCAAGTGTGCGGTTTATGCGTAATAATTTGCCGCCTTGGTATTCGCTGTAAATTGTGTTGTTGTCTTGGGCATCAACAAATGACCAAAATCCATCGCCCATGCCTATACTTTTCCAGTCCGAGCCTTTGATGCCTCCACTTTTTCGTGATGGGGCTTCCCATGAGCCGTTGTCTTGTAGTCCGCCGTAAACATGGTAAGGCCATTGTGTGTCGTAGCTGATGTGATAAAATTGACTGACGGGCAAAGTGCCGACAAACCGCCAATTACCGCCTTTATTTTGACTGATGTAAACGCCTCCATCTGTTCCTAAAATTAAGGTGTTGGGATTTTTGGGGTTTATCCACATGGCGTGTAAATCGGGATGCATTGATAGGTTAAAGCCGCCAGTAAACATGGAGGAGAACGATTTTCCGCCATTTTCACTGACCGCAATGGTGAAGCTGGGTTTGTAGACACGGTTTTCATCTTCTGGGTCTACTTTGAGTTCACCAAAATAGAAAGGACGCATTTGCACTATGCCCGAATCGCCCATCATTTGCCAACTGTTGCCCATGTCTTTGGAACGATAGATGGCAGTTTTTTCACTTTCAATTACGCTATAAATCGTGGTTGTTTTTGATGGAGCTATGGCGAGTGAAATGCGTCCTTTTTCGCTGCTTGGTATGCCTTTTTTGAGTTGTTTCCACGTTTCGCCACCGTCAGTTGAACGGTACAGTCCGCTGCTTTTGCCGCCAGAAACAAAATAATCGGGAGAACGACGAAATTCCCACATGCCAGCATAAACAATATTGGGATTGTTAGGGTCGATAACTAAATCCGAACAACCATTTTTGGGGTTGAGGTAGAGACTTTTTTTCCAAGTTTTACCTGCATCGGTGGTTTTGTAGACGCCACGATGGACAGAATCGCTCCACAAAGCACCGGTCACGCAAACAAAAACCGTATTTTCATCTTGTGAACTCACTTCTATTGCGGCAATGCGTTCGCTTTTCTCCAAGCCAACATGTTGCCATTTATCGCCACCGTCATGACTCACATAAACGCCATCGCCCACCGAAGTGGTGTTGCGAACCCATGATTCGCCTGTTCCAACCCAAATGGTTTCATCGTTGTTTGGGTCGATTTTAAGAGCTCCAATTGATTGGGTGTGTTTGTCAAAGATGGGTTTGAAGCCAATGCCACCATCTTTTGATTTCCATACGCCGCCACTGGCTGTACCGATATAAATTGTCGGCACATCTTGGGCGGTTGCATCAATGGCTGCAATTCTGCCGCCCATGATGGCAGGACCAATAGAACGGGCTTTTAATCCGCCAAACGTGTAGGAGTCGATGGCGACATTGGCCGTTGCCAATAAGGGCAAAAGTGTGAGTGAAATAAGGTATTTGTTGAACGTTTTCATAGTTTTCCCAGAGGTTTATTATTTTTTGTTAATTTTTTTGCTTTCTTTACTGTCTTTGCTGTCAGTGTTTGCTTTTGCTTTTGGCATTTTAAAAATGCTGTCATCGACATCTTGATTGATTTCGATGGTTTTTAAGATGATTTCTTGCCCACCCATATTGCCTAAACTGGTGGCAATGGAATGCGGAAAGACCATTCCATCGACTTCATCGTAATTACCTATGGTTGTTTCAATTTCCATGGTTTGTCCCATGCGTGTGGCTTTGGTTTTGGTTTTAATTTCGAGCATCGAGTCTTTTTCTAAATAATAAGTGGTGATGTCGCCTTCTTTTTCGGTTAATTTTAATTCAATCACGGGTGTGCCTTCAATTTCTGTTTCACCGATATATTCTAAAGTGTTTCCGTTCTTTTTATACGAACGCAATGGTCCGTCAATATCGGCTTGCTTTCTGAAATCTTTCAGTTGGTCATCTGCCATTGGTTCGGGTTCGGTTTTACCCATAAAAGGCATTACCATCCAGCCTTTTTCACCGTCAAAGACTTGTTTGCCTTGCATACCTTGTAATTCAAAAGTCATGTACAATTTATTTGGGCGTTTTTGTATCATTTCAAACGGAAACTCCATTGCTCCCATGTTCATTGTGCCAGTGATTTTTATGGTTTTTATGGCATCCCATTTTTTTGCTCCGCCTTTAGCTTCGACATTTTTGGCAACAATTTCATCCGCTGTTGGGGCAGCATGTGACGCAGTTGCTAAACTGACGCTCAAAAAAGATGTGATTAGGATGTTTTTTATTAATTTCATGAGAATTTCCTCTAATTGTAAAATTTGTGGTTGCAAGTTTAGGGCATTTGCCTTGATAATAAATGTGTCAATAGTCATCATTTTCAAATAATAATAAAAATAATGCCAAAAAATAAACATTGGGAGCAACTTTTTTGCCCACAACCAACGCCAATTAGAAGATTAAGAAACTATAGAAATGTCGAAATCACCATAAAACGAGATGATTTGAATCATAAGATTATTCAAGGCAATAAACTCAGAAAGCTGAA
>CAZQMH010000139.1:3732-7548 GCA_964594435.1 uncultured Alcanivoracaceae bacterium | reverse complement strand
GAACAGGGCAAATTTGCCCAATTAAAATTTAAAATATCGGAAACACAACAATTATTGGTCAGTCAAAAGCACGACACGCTGAGCACAAAAATCATCGAACAACCCACAGAAATCGAAATCCTCAGTGCCAGTGGCACCATCACGGGTTCTTTATTCAATGCAGGCAAAAAAGCAGGGCTAAGTGATGCGATGGTGATGGATTTAGCTAATATCTTTGCATGGGATATTGATTTTGTGCTGGATATACGCGCAGGCGATAGTTTCAGTCTCATTTATGAAAAAATTTACCAAAACGGCGATTTTTTACGCAATGGCAAGATACTCGCCGCCTCGTTTACCAACCAAGGTGAGACCTATAAAGCGGTGGCATTTGATGACGGCAATGGCATCAGTTACTACACGCCTGAGGGCAGAAATATGAAAAAAGCCTTTTTACGGGCTCCGCTAAATTTTTCTTATATTTCCTCAAACTTTAACCCCAAACGCTTTCACCCCGTACAAAAAAGAATAAAACCCCATCGTGGCATTGATTATGCCGCACCTGTCGGTACTCCTGTTTACGCAGCAGGTGATGGTAAAGTTACTCGTTCGTCTTACAGCAAATACAATGGCAACCATATTTTCATCAAACACCCCAGCGGCATTGTGACCAAGTATTTGCACTTGTCGAAGCGATTGGTAAAAAAAGGGCAACGTGTCAAACAAGGCAAAACCATTGGCAAAGTTGGAGCCACAGGCATGGTGACAGGTGCTCATTTGCATTATGAATTTGTTTTAAATGGCGTACACCGAAACCCAAGAACGGTCAAACTTCCCAAAGCCAGCCCATTACAAAAAAATAAAATGCCTGCTTTTAAAAGTTTTTCAGCACCAATTTTATCGCAATTAGATAGCATCAATAAATCCGTGCAAAATATCGCCCTTAGCCAGCAAGAAAAACAAAAAAAATCTTGAACTACTGTATCGGTCTACTTTCAGGCACAAGCGTGGATGGTATTGATGCCGCAGTGGTCGCAATTGGTAAAAATAAAATAAAATTAATTGCCACACAAGAAAAAAAAATCTCGGCATCATTAACCCAAAAATTACACAATTTAATCCGCACACAACAAACAACACTCGCCAATTTAAGCAACTGTGACGCACAACTGGGCTTTGAGTTTTCACAGGCCGTCAATGAATTATTAAAAAAAGCCCATCTAGAAGCAAAAGATATCAAAGTAATCGGTTCCCATGGGCAAACCATCTATCATCATGGTCAAGAAGATGAACACCATCGGCGAAACACCATGCAAATTGGTTCTGCTCCTATCATCGCTGCCAACACCGGCATAAATGTTGTCAGTAATTTTCGCCAATTGGATATGGCTTATGGTGGACAAGGTGCACCTCTGGCTCCAATCATTCACCAAAAATTATTTGCCAAAAAACACAAAAACACAGCGGTTATCAATCTTGGCGGCATTGCTAATGTCAGTTTTATTGGTAAAGATTATGCCACCGCTGTTGGTTATGATACTGGTCCTGCCAATTGTTTACTGGATGAATGGATAAGCATTCATCATCAACAAAAATACGATGACAAAGGTCACTGGGCTCGATCGGGCACTTGCAATAAGATTTTGTTAGCTCACATGTTAAATGATGAATATTTTCAAAAACCAGCTCCCAAAAGCACAGGACGGGAATATTTCAATCGCCACTGGTATGCACAATTTAAACCAGAGTTCAAAAAGACTTCTGCCAAGGATGTGCAAGCCACATTATGTCACCTCACGGCACAATCCATTGCCATTGCCATAAAAAAACACAATAACATCGATGAAATCATAATTTGCGGTGGTGGCAGCAAAAACACCTATTTAATAGAACTTATTGCTCAATATAGCCATTTACCTTGCGAAATTGCTGAAAACAGTGATTGCATAGAAGCCATTCTCTTTGCTTATCTTGCTTACCTAAGAATAAAAAACAAAAAGACCAAACTTTACGCCATTACAGGTTCCCGTAAAAAAGTGCTTATTGGTGATATTTGCGAAACTTAAGAACAAAGTTCTTGTCTATTGTTGCACATAGATTTATTATAAAAATATGAAAACACCCTTCTTACTGTTGCTGATAATTTTAATTGCCTGCCAATCAACCTATGGCATGGCGGATTTCTATTTCCCTCATCACAGCGAGAAAGAGCATATGGCTACTCAGGTGGTAGATGCCAATCATTTCACTGATAAGTTGCAACAACATCAAACGAACCTAAAAGACTTGAGCCATTCCTGTCATCATTTTTGTTCGGCCAGCAACCTTGCTTTTGTTGAATTTTATGCGGTCTATCCACATAATTATCGGCTTGCCAAACAAATCGACGACCATTTCAAAAATAAAAATCACCTCTGGGTTATTTTACCCAAAGATATACGCCCTCCAATTGCCTAATTTTTAATTTAAGACCACCCTGTGCAAGCAGGAAATATTTATTTTAAAAAATAGGAAACTCAATGAACAAAATACAACGCAGCAAAATCGCGTGTGTTTTTGTGCTATTTGCACTAGTGCAACTAAGCCATGCACAAAACAGCGATGATTTTAACTGGCTAAGAGCCAAAATAGAACAACACCCCGATATCATCGCGGCAAAGGCCCAATGGCAAAGCAGCAACTATCAGGCGACTTTTAATCAACAACCGCTTTATAATCCAACGCTTGAATCGGATTATGAACGAGAAGGCAGTGATAGCAATTTTTCAGTTGGTCTTTCACAAACTTTTGATAGAAACAATAAGCACACAAACCTAAAAGACATTGCAAACTTGCAAAAAACAGCAGCGAAATTTAACTATCAGCTCGCTTTATTAAATAAAATATCCCAAGCATTGCTGGCAATAAATAACTACCAAGCCACTAAAAAACAAGCACTTTTACTGCTGCAACAAGAAAAACAATTAGAAACTTTATTAGCATTAGTCAAAAGTCGGGTAAAAAATGGCGACCTAGGTCAATTGGATGCCGAACTGGCTTATTTGAGCCTATCCCAGGGTTTTGGACAAAGTGCTAAAATTGAAGCCGATTTAAAAACCAGCCAAGCACAACTCAGTGAACTTATTGGTCAATGGCAACAGCACAATTTCAACAGTTTAGCCATTTCTCAAGAGCAACTCAAATACAATGATGAGTTACACAAAAACCATCCACAAGTAAAAGCCGCTTTCACCCAATGGCAACAAGCCCAAAATCAGGCAGAATTGGCAAAAAAATACAAGAAAAATGACCCAAGTTTTGGCATCTCTGCTGGCAAAGTGGCAAATGAGAACTTATTGTCTTTTAATTTTTCTATGCCATTAAATCTTAGGCGTAATTTTGATTCGGCTTATTTAGCAGCCACGCAACAAGTCGTGGCAGCAGAATCCAATTATTTAGCCGCCGTTCGCCAACAAAAATACACCATCCAAGCCAGTTATGACGCCTTAAAATCCTTTGAAAATCGTTATAACAAATGGCAAAATCTCATGCAAGGACGTGATAATAATTTAGCAAAATTGCTGCAAAAACAATGGCAACTCGGTGATATTAGCACCACCAACTATTTGCTCACTTTGCAACAAAGAACCCAAGGTCTGCTGGCTGGAATTGAGCTAGAAAGACAGTACCAAGCAGCCATCATTAATTACTTAACTGATACTGCTCAGTTAGGTATCACATCGCATTCAGATACAAACGAGGTATCACCATGAAAATCAATACAAGTTCAATTATCAAACACACACTTTTAACCATTATTTTAATAGTAACAGCACCGTTTTGCGTGGCTGAACAAGA
>CAZQMH010000139.1:0-3632 GCA_964594435.1 uncultured Alcanivoracaceae bacterium | reverse complement strand
AAACAACAACAAGCCTTAGTCAACATCAAGGTCGAAACCCTCAAAGCACGAAATTTAGACTACAGCGTTTATGCTCCTGGAGAAATTCAAGCCAATGGTTACACCAGTTATTTGGTTTCCCCTCGGGTTGATTCTGTGGTCATGACTCGCCATAAATCCTTAGGCGACCATGTCAAACAAGGCGATAAATTGGTGTCTTTATTCAGTGCAACTGTTGCTCAAGCACAAACCAATCTTACGCTTGCAAAAGCCGAATGGTTAAGGGTTAAAAATCTCGGTCGCCAAGCCGTTGGAGCCAATCGTTTTATCAAAGCCGAAAATGATTTTAAACTAGCAAAAGCCCGACTTATTGCCTTTGGATTATCGCAAAAAGATGTGAACGCTAACAACAACCCTTTGGGTGAATACACCTTAATTGCCCACACCGATGGAGCCATTATATCTGATGCTTTTCAACAAGGTCAACGGGTGGAAGCAGGTCATGCCTTAATGCTGCTCAGTAATGAAACACAATTATGGGTGGAAGCACGCATTCCTGCCACAACGACGTTAAATTTACCAGTCGGAACACTGGCACAAGTCAAAGTGGGACAAAGATATTATCGGGCAACAGTTTCACAAGAAGCCCACACCATTGATGAGAACACCCGTACTCGTGTTGTGCGTCTGCTAATTGACAACCCCGATGATAGCTTGCATCCTGGTGAATTTGCTGACGTCTATTTTTCGCTGTCCACAAAAAAAGCGGTGATACTCGTTCCTGAAAATGCATTGATGCGAAGTGCCGATGGCGATTGGGTGGTTTTTGTTGAATCCGATAACAATCAATTTGCCGCCCAAGAGGTTGAGTTGGGGCGTGTATTGGGCACAAGCCATGAAATTTTTGGTCTAAAAACAGGCACAAAAGTCGTGACCTCTGGTGCTTTTTTTGTGGCATCAGAAATAGCCAAAGGCGGATTTGATCCGCATGGTCATTAATCCTTCTTCGTCATTCCTGCGAAGGCAGGAATCTAATAGAAAAAAATTTAACGGAGAAAAAACATGTTAAACAAATTAATAGATTGGTCGGTAAAAAACCGACTGCTGGTGGTATTGGCTCTAATCGGCATGATTGCGGCGGCAACTTTGTATATTCCTCGATTAAATCTCGATGCTTTTCCTGATGTCACCAATATTCAAGTTTCGATTAATACCGAAGCACCAGGATTGGCAAGTGAAGAAGTCGAACAACTTATTACTTTCCCGATTGAAGCGGTCATGTATGCCTTACCCGATGTTGAGGAAGTGCGTTCTATCTCCAAGACTGGATTATCAGGCATTACCGTGGTTTTTAAGGAAGGCACAGATATTTATTTTGCTCGCCAATTGGTATTTGAACGCCTGCAATCGGCAAAAGAATTAATTCCACAGGGTGTCGGCACGCCAGAGATTGGACCCAACACATCAGGTCTTGGGCAAGTTTATCAATATTACCTCAAAGCCGACAGCGATTCTGGCTTAGACATCATGGCATTGCGTAGTCTTAATGATTGGGTAGTTAAACTAATCTTGATGCCAGTTGATGGTAGCACTGATGTTTTGTCTTTTGGTGGTCAAGTTAAGCAATACCAAGTCAACCTCAACCCATCGCGTTTGTTAGCCTACCAATTATCGCAACAAGACGTCATCAATGCCTTAGAAGATAATAATTCCAATGCAGGTGGTTGGTACATGAACCGTGGACAAGAACAATTGGTTATTCGTGGCGTTGGCTGGTTAAGCAATGGCGAAAATGGTCTGCAAGAACTACGCCAAGTGCCTCTAAAAACCATTGATGGAACGGTGGTAACTGTTGCTGATGTCGCTGGTGTAGCGTTTGGCAGTGAAATACGTCAAGGGGCAGTAACCATGACCGAACGCACAGAGAACAATGGTTCTCGTTATGTGGGTGAAGTGGTTTCAGGTATTATTCTCAAACGCATGGGAGCCAACACCAAAGTCACCATTGATGGTATTAAACAGCGGATTCCACTGATTCAACAAGCCTTACCCAAAGGCGTGAGCTTTGAACAAATCTACGACCAAGCCGATTTAATCGAAAAAGCGGTCGGCACGGTTTCCAAAGCCTTGATTGAAGCTTTTATCTTTATTGTCATTGTTTTGGTGTTATTTTTATTAAATATTCGCTCGGTAATATTGGTGCTTATTTCAATTCCTCTTTCTGTTGGCATGGCATTAACCGTCATGTCCTACAATGGTTTATCGGCTAACCTCATGTCATTAGGAGGGTTGGCGGTTGCCATTGGCATGATGGTTGATGGAGCCGTTGTGATGATGGAAAACATTTTCAAACACCTCACGCATCCAGATAGTTACCATGATAAAGAACGTGCCAAAATGGCTGATGAAGACAACAGTGAATCCACTGGATTAATCAACAATACGACTGTTGCTTTGCGTATCCAGTTGGCAGCACGCGAAGTGGCAAAGCCTGTTTTCTATGCGGTGACGATTATTATGGTGGTGTTTGCCCCGTTGTTTTCACTCGAAGGTGTGGAAGGCAAATTGTTTCAACCCATGGCTGTTAGTATTATGATTGCAATGGCGGCCTCTTTACTGGTTTCATTGATTGTTGTGCCAGCATTGGCAAGTTATTTTTTTCAAAAAGGTGTCAAAGCCAAAACCAGCCCGATAGTCATTTATCTAGAGAAAGCTTATCGTTTTGTTTTAGAAAAAGCCATGAAAGCAAAACTACTGGTTATTGTATTTGCAGGTATTCTATTATTATCTTCATTATTTTTATTGTCTAAACTAGGTACAGAGTTTGTTCCTGAATTAGAAGAAGGAACCATTAACCTACGTGCAACTTTAGCACCCTCCGCCAGCTTAGACACGGCATTAGATATTGCCCCAAAACTTGAAAAAATGTTAATGGAGTTTCCAGAAGTAACTTATGCCATGAGTCGAATTGGGCGTGCTGAAATTGGAGGCGATCCCGAACCAGTAAGCAATATTGAAGTTTATATTGGTCTCAAACCCGTCAATCAATGGCAAAGTGCCAACAACCGCAAAGATTTGCAGTTATTAATGGAAGAAAAACTCGAAAAAATCCCAGGCTTACTGCTGAACTTTTCTCAACCCATTGCAACTCGTGTTGATGAATTGTTATCGGGCGTCAAAGCCCAATTAGCCATGAAATTATTTGGCTCAGATTTGCAAGTATTGGCCCAAAAAGGCCAAGAAATAGTCAAAGCCGTGCAAAGTGTCACAGGTGCACGAGATGTCGCCATGGAACAAATTGCAGGCGAATCCCAACTGGTGGTCAAACCCAATCGTCGAGCTTTATCACGCTATGGCTTGTCAGTTGGTGACTTGATGTCGGTAGTGCGAGATGGTATTGGCGGCAGTGGAGCAGGGCAAATCATCAATGGTAATGAACGCTACGATATCTATGTGCGTTTGGCGGAAAACTTCCGCCAAAACCAATACGCCATAGCAGATTTACGCCTGCAATCGCCAACTGGAGCATGGGTTCGTTTAGGTGATGTCGCAAAAATAAGCATAGAATCCGGACCTCCACAAGTGCGTCGTGATGATGTCCAACGCCGGGTCGTCATTCAAGCCAATGTGCAAGGTCGTGATATGAGTTCAGT
>CAZQMH010000138.1:0-7590 GCA_964594435.1 uncultured Alcanivoracaceae bacterium | reverse complement strand
CGACTTCTTCAACTTCAGCTTCGGCTTCAAATTCAGGCTCAACAGTAAGGTCATCTACACTTATTGAGTCAGCAGCATTATCAAGACTTTCATCTGCTTGTGTACTTTCACTAACGGCAACTTGCACTACTTCTTTGTATTGTAAATCTTCGTCAGAAACATCTTTGCCGTCTATAACTTTCTGAGCTGATTCAATAACTTCATAATAACCATTTGGCACGGCTTCGGTATTTTTTAAGGCAAGCAACAACAAGGGCAACATATCTTGAGATGCTTGCATAACCTTAACATAAGAGTCGTTGATGGGATGAGATTTATTCAAGACCATATTGGTCATTTCTTCAATTTTCCAACTGTAATCACCTATTGCCATGGCTCCAACCAAACGACCGCTTCCCTTTAACGTATGATAAATACGTCTTATATCACCAAGAACGGTAAAGCTTTCCTCTGGGTTGTTTTTCCATTTAGGGAATAGATTTTGGATGTTTTCAAGTTCTTCTTCAAACTCTTCAATGAAAATTTCCTTGATTTCATCATCTGTTTCATCGCTAAAACGAACAATTAATAGCTCTCGCGGATCTTCTTTTTCTTCTGTATCTAATAAAATTTCTGTTTCATTGACGATATTGGCTGTACTAATCGTCATTTCTTCACTATCATCATCTAAATCCAAGGAGAACTCATCTTCAGATAATTCCAGTTCGGCATCTAATTCTTCTTCTTGGGTTAGCTCAACTTGCAAATCCGAAGCGTTGGCTATTTCATCATCACTTTCATCAAAATCAAGGTCAAAATCATCATCTGACATGGAATCAAGGTCTGCATCGATAGCAACGCTTCCTTTCTTGGCAGCTTCCATCTTTTCAACAGAAACAAAAAGCTCGTCAATTTTTTCTTTTGCTAACTCCAAAATGGTACCGGCTCCTTTTGTTCCTTCGCTTAAATATTCCAAGTAATATTCTATACTTGCAACAGATTCCGCAAGTAAATCCAACTGATTGACTGACGGTTTATAATCAGGGTCAAGCATGTACGTTGTGGCAAATCCTTCAATTCTGTCAACTTCCTGAGCTACATCCTTTAAGTCTGACATTTTCAAAGCGCCACTAATTTCTTTCAGTAATTTGGGTGTTTTTTCTATGCTTTCTTTGTTCCAAGGTGATTCAATGTAGAGCACGAAATTTTGTTTTACTTTTTGTAAATTATTGATGGATTCTTTTGCCAGTGTATCCATGATTTTTTTCATTTCTGCATTTGGAATTGAACTTTCATCGGTTCTTGTGGTTTGTTCTGGCGTTTCTCCAAGTGCTAATATATTTTCATCTAATGAAGATTCTACAAATAATAAAGTTTCTGCAACTTGCATTATGGTATCATCATTTAATTTTCCACCAGTTTTACTGTCTTCATTTAGCTTTTCTATTGTGCTCTTCACGCGTGAACGTGCCGCACCAACTCCAATGAGACCTAGCGTATCAGATATTTTGCTCAATGCTTTGGAAATGCTTTCAATATCATCAGATGATGCGTTTTCATTTCTATTATAAAGATCAAGATTTTCTTGGATACTGAGCAAGTCTTCTTTTATTACGCCTGTGACGGTTTCTAGTAACTCTTTGTTTTTACCAGACAAACTGCTTTGAGCATTCTCAATTTCTGTTTCATCCGATATAAATCGTGAAAGATTAAAAAATTCTTGGATTTCATTGACTCTGCGATCTTTTTTATCAGCTAAGGCAACATAATAGAGTAAATTATTGGTTAATTTTTTGAATTGACGCTCATCATTGCTTCCTGAAACGGTTAACATACGAATGGATTGATCCAAACGTGCCGCCAGTTGTTTTACCGTAACCGATTGTTCTAAACCACCGCTAATCAGCGCCTCAAATAAACCACCAGCAACCCAAAAAAGTTGTTTTTCATCGGTACTTGAAATAACCGTTTTTAGTTTATCGACAATAATTTGGATTTTCTTAAGATTTTCTTCGACTTCAACGCCTTTTAACCATTTAAGCAGGCAAACTTGGTAAGCTGTTCTGATTTTTTTAACGACTTGTTGCAGCTGATTATCGCTTAAAGAAAAGCTTGAAGCGAGATTGTTTTGCGGCAAACCCAAACTCAAATCAGGGTTAAATAAGGCACTCTCGGACAGTAATTGGTCGCCTTTTACCGTTCTTAAGTCATTGACTAGTGGTAACAATATCATTGGGATGTCCTTATGACCCAATTGTATTCTTTCCAAGTAATCTGGCAATAAGATGATGCCCCGCATCAAGACGTCAAAAGCGTCTTTTTCGGAGTCAACTTCTTTGTCCAATATTTTTTTTGCCACTTGCTCCATTTCTTCTGCAACCATAGCGGCTCCATAGAGTTCCACCATTTTCAATGTGGCTTGAACCTGGTGTAAACACGTTGCACAAAATTGTCG
Organism: uncultured Alcanivoracaceae bacterium; assembly: GCA_964594435.1. Lineage (GTDB taxonomy): Bacteria > Pseudomonadota > Gammaproteobacteria > Xanthomonadales > Marinicellaceae > NORP309. Next base: position 5,156 of record CAZQMH010000138.1, on the reverse strand, counting down.
CTGATTCTCGTCTTCTGGATTTTCAACGTATTCTTCAATGGCTAATTTAGCTCGATTAAGGGTTTCATCAAGCTCTTTTTTAACCCAGTTCAATGTTGAAAAATCTATTTGTTCAATATTACTCATATTTTTATTCTAGTCTAATTTATATGCCAATGTTCTTTTATAGGTGATTCTTGTCATGTTTTTACTCTTCCAAGAACCTATATCTGTCGGACTCAATACTAACATTCCACCTGGCTTTAAAAATCTTTTAAAACCTTCTAAAATTCTTAATCTTTTATCTTTTGAAAAATATATCAATACATTCTGACAAAATATTATGTCAAATTTTATCGTTGGCATTTCTTCTATTTTTAATAAATTAAAAACACCAAATGCAACTCTCTGTTTTATTTTATTATCTATGGTAAATACATTGGAATTGACTTTTTTTAAGTAAAAACGGTATTTCTTGTCAATTTCCTTTAATTTATCCTTGCTGTAAAATGCATTGCCACCAAGTGTCAAGGCTGATTTACTGACATCAGTTGCGGTCACGCCATAATAAACTTTTTCCTTTTTCGATTTTATTTTCAAATCATGAATCATCATCGCTAAAGAATAAGGTTCTTCTCCTGTTGCACAACTTACGCTCCATATTTTGTATTGAAATCGTCTGTTTTTGTTTAATAATTCTGAAAAATTACTGGCTACCAAGTCATAGGATGGTTTGTGCCGAAAAAAGCTCGTTTCATGAACCGTTAGCCTATCCAACAATTCGCTCCATTCGAGTTTTCCTGTTATGCCGTTGTTTACAATTTGCCAATACTCATTAAACGAGGTTATGCTCAGTTCCCTCATTCTTGACCAAATCTTGGTCTTTAGGAAGGCTTCTCTTTCTATAGGCACAGTTATGCCAACTCTTTTTTCCAAGAGTTTGGACCATGCCTCATACTTAAATTCTTTAAAATCTGGCAAAAAAATCAACCCTTCATTTGCGTATCGTTTCACTTTTCTGTTTTATTAAAATTCATCTGATGGTAACTTGAAATCTTGTACGGATAATCTCAATTCATTTGCAAGTTCCACTAGGTTTCCAATTGATTCTGCTGTTTGTTGTGTACCAACTGATGTCTGTGTGGTAATTTCTTGAATCACGTTCATGGTGCCAGATATATTTGTGGCTGCCACGGATTGCTGTTTAGCAGATTCTGAAATATTTTGAATCAATTCCGCCAAATCATTAGATACCGCCTCAATCTCGGTCAATGCATCACCCGCATTTTCTGTTCGTTTGGCACCATCTACCACTTCTGATGTTGTTTGTTCCATTGAGGAAACCGCTTCATTTGTATCAGATTGAATGGTTTGCACTAAGGCCTCAATTTGTTTAGTCGCACTGGATGTTCTTTCAGCTAATGATTGTACCTCATCGGCTACCACTGCGAAACCACGACCAGCTTCACCTGCTGAGGCGGCTTGAATTGCTGCATTCAATGCTAAAATATTGGTTTGTTCAGAAATGTCATTAATCAGTTCAACGATGTTACCAATTTCTTGAGAACTTTCCCCTAAGCGTTTAATTCTTTTGGAGGTTTCTTGAATTTGATTACGAATGGTATCCATACCTTCAATGGTTTGTCGTACAATTTCCGCTCCATTATGAGCAATTAATACTGAACGTTGTGCAACATCGGCTGATTCTAGTGAGTTAATTGATACCTCATCAATGGATACGGCAATTTCGTTAATCGCAGCTGATGCATTGGTAATCTGATGAGCTTGATGCTCAGAGGCTTCTGCCAAATGCAAGGCGGTTGCTTGTGCTTCTTGGGCAGCTGATGCCACACCAAGTGAGGCATCATTAATGGTTTTTACCAAACTACGCAGGGCTTCAATCGCGAAGTTGATAGAATCGGCAATGGCTCCCGTTATATCTTCAGAAACGGTTGCATTCACGGTTAAATCACCATCCGCCAATGAGCCCATTTCATCAAGTAATCTGAGAATTGCCATTTGATTTCTTTCATTGAGTTCTTGGGCTTCTTTTGCTCGTTTTCTGTCGTTTCTTGTTAATAGGAACAAAATGACAACTAGCCACAATACCGCTAAAGCTCCAAGCAGATACTGTAACTCAGCCGATGGAACTAGCTGTTTTATGCCTTTAACCTTATTGGATAAATTTTTAGCCTTTTCAACTAATTTAGGTGTATCTAATGAGATGTCGCTTGCCGCATTTTGCACATCTAACAGTCCTTGTGCTTTTTTTACCGATTCAATATCTTTTTGCAATTCATTAATAAACAAGTTGTAAACCGCACCAATTGACTCAAGCACGGCGGGGTCGGTAATCGCTTTGATATTTTTATCACCGTTGAGCATACCATTGTTGATTTTTGAGAACCTTTTAGCATCATCTTGCATTTCTTCTGCGGCTTGACCTGCATCCATGCCACCTTTTAAGACTTCACCCATTTTTCTTAAAATTCTATCAGCTAATACTTGTTGTTGAGCGGCTAGGTAGAGTTGTTTTTTGGAACTTTTTCTTAGAGAAAGCAAGCCTTTTGAAACTTTATCGTTTTTAACTTGCAGTTCTGGTATTTTATCTTGAAATTTTAGATAAATAGCAGACATTTGATTGATTAATGGCTGATTCTCCAAAATTACCCCGACGTTACTGTCAATCTCATCCCACGTGTTACTTAAGTCTTCCAATTGATTTGCTGCTTTCACTGGTACCGCTGGAAAATCGCTGTTGCCATTTTGCAAGGCTTTGATTTTATCGGCTATAAAATTCCTTTTCAGCTTTAGCTCATCAAATGAAGCTTCATCACCTATGGCTGCTGCTTGTGCATTTTGAGCCAACTGTTGTATTTTAATTTGTATACTATCTGCTGCTTGGATGTGTTTTACCCTATTGCTTTCTAAATTATTTACCATAATTGAATTTACAATAAAGCCAACAATTAGTAATATTAATATTACCACCTGCCACATGGGCAAGGTTTTTGTCCGACCACCTAAATCATTTGTAGTTACGCTCATAGTTTTACTCTCTTCTCGTTATATTGCTGCCGCATTTTGAAATGCAGGATCATTTATTAGCATTTCATCATCTAATACATTCCATACCTTGTCGTCTTCCTTGTAGGCTATTGTTGAATATTTAAAGGGGTTTTTCTTTGCTTTGCTGTCTTTTTGCAGTTGTTTTTTCAAGAAATGTTTTTGACCGAACACTTCATCTACGACTAATCCAACCTGTCCCCCAACTTGTTGAATGACAATCATTCTGGTGTGAGCAGTAATTTTTGTGGGTTTGTTGAACAAAAAGGACTTCAAATCAATAACAGGTATAAGATTACCACGAATATTACCCAAGCCTAACACCCATGAGGCAATACCTGGTATTTTTGTTGTTTCTGTTAAAATCAATACCTCGACTATTTTGTCAATAGCCAGCAAGAAGTTATCATCATCAACCACAAATCCAACACCTGACCATTGGTCTTTGACTTCAATTTCATGAACCGCTACTTTGTGTCTAAGGCTCAGTTTTTCGTATTCAACTAATAGTTCAAAAGGTTTAATATTATTTTTTGCCATAATTAACTCACCTTGATATGTGCTTTTATTGCATCCAGTAGTTCTTCTTTTGTGAAAGGTTTGGTTAAATAAAGCTGTGCACCAACCACGCGACCTTTGGCTTTGTCAAACAAACCATCTTTTGAAGATAACATAATAACGGGGGTGGATTTGAATTCTTGGTTCATTTTTATTAAGGCACAGGTTTTGTATCCATCCAATCGAGGCATCATGATATCAACAAAAATAATATCGGGATGCAAATCTGATATTAATGATAAGGCTTCGTAGCCATTTTCCACTGAAACAACATCACATCCTTCTTTTTTAAGGAGAGTTTCGGCTGTTCTTCGAATGGTTTTTGAGTCATCAATGACCATCACTTTTAATCCGTTTAAATCTAATTCTTGGTTATTTTCGCTCACTTAATTACCCTTTATTGCTTTTTACTTTATTTATAAGACTTTTTAATATATCGACAAAGAATGCTCAGAAATAATTCAATTTCTTTGACCTGAGTCTAGGATACTTCAAAAAAAATATTTTTTCATCATTTTTTTATTTTTTTCTTATATTAAATTATTAACTTCTCTTTCTAACTGGATATTTTATAAGAAAAATACCAATTTTTTATTTTTATCACAAATCTTAGCACCAAAATAATTAAAACAACGTAACAACTCACACCATCATTCCTGCGTAGGCAGGAATCTCTATGGTGAATGGCTTTATATTTACCAACCATTGTAATTATTATTTATGAGATTGCCGCCTTCGCGGCAATGACGGTAGGTGCGAGCAGTTACAAAACAACAAAGAATATTGATACGGCGTTGAAATCATCAAATCGTTTTAGTTTTTACTATATTGCTGAATAGTATTACTTAGTTTAGTATAATCTCAGGCTTTTAAAATAGCTTATCAGCTTTTTAGGGTTCAAAATTATGAAAATTGGCGTTCTAATGGATGACATTAACAGCATTAATACAAAAAAAGACTCAACATTTGCCATGATGCTTGAAGCCCAAGCCCGCGGCTATGAAGTTCATTACATGACCCAAGATGATATTTATATGGAAAATCATCTGCCCTATGCTCAAAGCCAGACGATTAAGGTAAAAGACCGCAGCACTAACTTTTATAAATTTCTTTGCTCTCAAACCATTGAAATGTCGCAGCTTGATGTCATTTTGATGCGAAAAGACCCGCCTTTTGACATGGAATATATTATGGATACCTATATTATGGACAGAGCTCAACAATTAGGGGTATTGATTATCAACAATCCACAGGCTTTGCGAGATGCTAATGAAAAATTCTTCACCGAAGCTTTTCCTGCGTTCAGTCCAAAATGTGTTATATCAAGAAACCCACAGCACATTAGAAAATTTGCCAAGGCATTAGATAATGTTATCATCAAACCAATGGATGGCATGGGTGGTGCTTCTATTTTTAAAACAGGGAAAAATGACAAAAACTTAAATGTGATTATAGAAACCGTAACCAACAATGGTAGCAGAACAACTATGGCACAAGAATTTATTGCCGAAATCAGCCAAGGCGATAAACGCATACTGTTAATAAATGGTCAA
>CAZQMH010000137.1:0-7590 GCA_964594435.1 uncultured Alcanivoracaceae bacterium | reverse complement strand
AAAGAGCCTATGCTCTAGATTTAGAAAACAAGGGGGAAAAATAATGGCTAACATAACAATGGTAGAATCTGTTTCCTTAGCTTTGGCTCACGAACTGACACATGACAAAGATGTGGTGGTGCTGGGTGAAGATGTAGGAATAAACGGCGGCGTGTTTCGAGCCACTTCAGGCTTGGCACAAAAATTTGGTGAAGACCGAGTGATTGATACGCCTTTGGCAGAAGCCATGATAGCAGGCATGACAGTTGGCATGTCTACCCAAGGCATGAAACCAGTAGCTGAAGCCCAGTTTTTAGGTTTTATCTTCCCCATGTTTGAACACATTGCTTGCCACGCCGCCAGAATGCGGAACCGCACACGTGGCAGAATGCACTGCCCATTGGTTATTCGGGCTCCTTTTGGTGGCGGTATTCATGCTCCTGAACACCACTCAGAAAGCATTGAAGCCATGTTTGCTCAAATCCCTGGTCTGCGTGTGGTCATTCCATCCTCACCATCACGAGCCTATGGTTTGTTGCTTGCTGCTATTCGTGACCCTGATCCGGTTTTATTTTTGGAGCCCAAACGTATTTATCGCCACGTCAAAGAAGAAGTGATTGATGACGGTGAAGAATTACCGCTTGATATGTGTTTTGAGTTACGAGTCGGCGATGATATTACACTGGTTACTTGGGGTTCTATGGTAAAAGAAACCTTAGAAGCGGCTGATATTTTAGCCAAACAAGGCATTTCAGTAGAAGTGATAGACGTCGCAACCGTCAGCCCGATTGATCACGACACAATTGCCGAATCTGTTGCAAAAACAGGTCGTTGTGTTATTATCCAAGAAGCTCCACAGCATTGCAGTGTTGGTTCTGAAATTGCGGCAACCTTGGCAGAAAAAAGCTTATATTCCTTAATGGCGCCTGTGAAACGTGTCTCAGGTTATGATGTCATCATGCCATTATTCAAATTAGAAAAAAAATACATGCCTTCGGTGCAACGCATCCTCAAGGCAGTTAACGAAGTGATGGAGGTATCATGAAAATATTTAATTTACCCGATTTAGGCGAAGGTTTACCCGATGCAGAAATAGTTGAATGGCACGTTCAAGAAGGCGATGTCGTTAAAGAAGACCAACCCATGGTTTCGATGGAAACAGCCAAAGCCGTAGTCGATGTGCCTTGCCCATTTTCTGGCACAATCACAAAACTGCATGGACAACCAGGTGACGTCATTGACACAGGTGCGGTATTGGTTGAATTTGATGGTGAAGTTAGCCAAAACAGCAACACTCAAGCACCAAACCAAGCCACAGATACACCCAAAAGGCTCAAAGAAGACATCAATGAACTGATTGACGAACTGGAATCCGAATTACCACTTGCCACGCAAATGCCCGTAGCAAAAGCAGATTTAGCCAACAATGATGACAGTGGAACAGTTGTCGGTGAAATGCAAAGTAGCAACAAAGTTGTCAGCGACATTACCAGCGTCGGCAATGTAAAAATTGCTCCAGCTGTCAAAGCCTTAGCGAAAAAACTAAAAGTCAACTTAAATGACGTGGTCGCAACTGGAGCAGGCGGTGTTATTCGTCCCAGCGATATTCGTCGGGCACATGACATCAAAAATCGTCCTGAGGATATGATTTCAGTCAACCCAACCATCCCCGTGAGCAATGCCATACCTGAAAAACCGGCAACCCCCGTTCAAACCCAAGCATCAGTGCAAACACCAAAAGCAACACCAAAAAACCAAGCGGATGACCAATGGCAACAAGTCAAAGGCACCCGCCGAGCCATGGCTCGCATCATGGCGGATGCCCATGCAAAAATCGTGCCAACAACCCTGATGGATGATGCCGATATTCACAAATGGCATCCTGGTGAAGATATTACCGCGCGACTCATTCGTTCAATAGTCAAAGGCATTGAAGCAGAGCCTGCTTTAAACTCATGGTTTGATGGCGATAAATTAGCTCGCCGCATTATTTCGCATGTTGATGTCGGCATAGCTGTAGATACACCCGATGGTTTATTTGTCCCAACCATGCGTAATTGCGAACAACGTGATGCCAAAGCCGTACGAGCTGGCATGAACAAGATTAAAGAACAAGTCAAATCCAGAAGCATTCCTCCACAAGACATGAAAGATTTCACCATTATGCTATCAAATTTTGGTGTATTTGCTGGACGCTATGCCACGCCCGTTATCACACCACCGTGCGTTGCCATCATTGCCTCGGGTAAACTACTCAATGAAGTTGTTCCTGTGCTTGGCGGGTTTGAAGTGCACCGTATGATTCCATTATCCTTAACTTTCGACCACCGAGCAGTAACAGGTGGCGAGGCGGCACGGTTTTTGGCCGCTGTAATTAAAGACTTAAACAAAAGCCAATAATCTCAAAATCCAAATTCTAACAGAGAAAAATTATGAAAATAACAAAAGATAAAGTCGTCAACATGAAATACGTACTCACCGACAACGACAGCAACATTATTGACAAATCAGAAGACGGCAACTTTAGCTTCCTCATTGGAGCAGGCAACATCATTCCTGGACTGGAGAATGCCTTGCTAGAAAAATCCACAGGTGACGTGTTCGACGTCAAAATTAAACCACAAGACGCTTATGGCGAATACGATGACAAACTCATTCACAAAGTGCCTCGCGGCCAATTTCCAGCCGATATGGATATAGAAGTTGGTATGCAATTTCAAGGAAAAACTGCCGAAGGCCACATGACTGTAGTCAAAGTTAAGGAAGTCAAAGGCGAGGATGTATTTGTTGACAACAATCACCCATTAGCAGGTGTCGAACTGAATTTTGGCGTTGAAGTGACGGGCGTTCGAGACGCTTCAAAAACCGAACTGGAACACGGTCATGTCCATGATTCCAATGAACACCACGGTTAACCATGTCCATTTTAATCAAAAACGGCACGGTTGTCAGTGATGGTCAAAGAAAAAAAGTCGATGTCTATTGTGAAAATTCGCAAATAAAAGCGATTGGACAAAATCTAGAAATCAGCAATTCTACTCAAGTCATTGACGCTCAAGACTGCTATGTAATTCCAGGCGGCATCGACCCACACACCCACATGCAACTGCCTTTCATGGGCACCGTTGCTAGCGAGGATTTTTACACGGGAACCGCTGCGGGGTTGGCGGGTGGCACGACCATGATTATTGACTTTGTTATTCCAAACCCGCAACAATCGCTGCTAGAAGCTTACCACACGTGGAAGCAATGGGCACAAAAGTCATGCAGCAGTTATTCCTTTCATGTTGCCATTACTTGGTGGGATGAAAGCGTAAAACAAGACATGAAAACTTTGGTAGAACAAGAAGGCATCAACAGTTTTAAGCACTTTATGGCATACAAAAACGCCATAATGGCAGATGATGAAATCTTATACAACAGTTTTTCACGTGCATTAGAACTCGGTGCCATGCCCACCTGTCATGCCGAAAACGGTGAGATGGTGTTTCAACTGCAACAAAAACTATTAAACCAAGGCATAAGAGGACCAGAAGGTCACCCGCTATCACGACCACCAGCCGCCGAAGCCGAAGCCGCCAATCGAGCCATAAAAATTGCCGATGTCATTGGCGTGCCTGTGTATTTAGTCCATGTTTCAACCGCCGACGCCCTAGCTGAAATAACCCGAGCCCGTAGCAATGGGCAACGCGTATATGGCGAATGTCTTGCAGGGCATTTATTAATTGATGACAGTGTCTATTTGCAAAAAGACTTCGCTCAAGCCGCAGCCCATGTCATGTCACCACCTTTTCGAGCACCCGAGCACCAAACAGCCCTTTGGAAAGGTCTGCAATCTGGCAATTTACAAACCACCGCAACAGACCATTGTTGTTTCTGTGCCGAACAAAAAGCCGCAGGTATTGATGATTTCAGTAAAATTCCAAATGGTACAGCAGGCATCGAAGACCGCATGGCAGTTTTATGGACGCATGGTGTCAGCACTGGCAAATTCACACTTGAAGAATTTGTTGACATAAGCTCTACCAATGCAGCCAAAATATTTAACATTCATCCTCGTAAAGGCTCAATTCAAGTAGGAGCAGATGCCGACATAGTTGTTTGGAATCCAGAATTAAGCAAAACAATTTCTGCCAAAACGCACCACCAAAATATAGATTTTAATATTTTTGAAGGCATGGCAGTAAAAGGACTCCCCTCTCACACCATCAGCATGGGCGAACTGAAATACGCCAATGGCAAAATTCTAGCCAAGCAAGGCACAGGCACTTACATCAAACGTCCTGCCTTTCACCCCATTTTCACGGCAATGAATAAATAAATCCCAAAACAGCACTTTATGCATTCCCACGCTTAGCGAGGGAATGCGAACAAGCTTTTCACCTCTGTGCTTTCTCTTTCGGGGTTTGGGTAAAAAAATAAATGTCGTCTTAACCGCTAATTAACAGTTTTTTTGTTATCCTTTGTGGTTATTTTTATTCTGCACCTATGCACACCGTTTGCACCGCATCAAATTGGCAAAACAATCGCCTTTCAAAAAAACACCTGCTGAGTTTTTTGCTGGCGTCATTGCTTTTGTTGCTTTTATTGCTTATTCCTATTAATTTGCAGCACATCTTAACGACTCAACAGGCCGTTTTAGAAGTTACTCTCTCAAAACAAATGCCGCCACTACCGAAACCTGTCAAAAAAGAGGAAAATATAATAACAAAGATTGAAATAAAAAAGCCAATAATTAAATCAAAAAAAAAGCCAGTCAAGAAATTGCTCAAACCCACGCCTGCCCTGCCCCAAAATCACATTTCAGAAAAAAAGAAAGAGCCTATGACACACACCAATGCCATAAGCATAATGCAATCCTTGCAACAAAAACCTTGGTTAAATAATATTGATAAGGACTTTCAAGCAAGAACGGCAAAGGATGATAATTTCAAAGCCAAGCACTATGTTAAAGCGGCAAACAAAAAATTTGTTGTCAATAGCAATGCAATCATGCAAATTGAGGTGAAAGACACCACCTCTGCCAGCTTAGCACTTGCTCATGCTGTTGTTGGATATTTGGGCTTGTTGCCAGTTGACGATATTGAGCGAAAGGTGGATGATGTTCCCTTTTGTGCAACCTTGGTGTCGCATACTTTTCTTTGCCCTTCTGGCAGTGCATTGTCGGATTAGGTTGACAATTCTTGTTTTTTTTTATAGGCTGTTTTTCTTTTTTAAATGTTAAACAGTTATGCCTAGTATCCAAAATGAAACGCTCAATCAAATCTTCAAAACTTTAGCCGTTGCCAATAAAGAATTTTCTCAACATTACCCTGGTGATGGCGAACAACAACAGCCCGTTCATACCTTATATGGTGGTGCTCAACTCTATAAAGCGGGGGCTACAAAGAAAATTGGCGAATTGGCATTAAAAGCTTTTACCACTTATGCAGGTGATGCAAAAACATTAGCTCAAGCTTTAGATTTACCTGGAAATCAGGATTTATGGTCAAATGTTCATCAACGAGTGATACAAAAATTAAAAAAATGTGCCGTTGAGGATTTTAGAATTGATTTTGAAGACGGTTACGGTAACCGACCCGATGCAGAAGAAGATGCTACCGCAGAATTTACAGCCAAAGAATTTGCCAAAGCGATAAAACAAGGAATTGCCGCTCCTTACATGGGTATTCGTATAAAACCATTCAATGAAGAACTGAAAGTAAGAAGCCTCAGAACCTTGGCTATTTTTCTTACGACTTTGGTGGCTGAAAATAATGGCAAAATACCTGAAAATTTCGTTATCACTTTGCCGAAAGTCAATATTCCGCAACAAGTCACCGCTTTTGTGCAAGTGCTTGAACATTTAGAACAGCAACTGCAATTAGAAAAAAACACATTACAAATAGAAATCATGATTGAAACGACTCAAGCCCTGCTTGGAGCCGATGGCACGTGCCACATGCCACTTATTTATCAAGCTGCTAAAGGACGTTGCCGTGGGGCACACTTTGGAACTTATGATTACACGGCGAGTTTTGATATCACCGCCGCCTTGCAACAAATGCAACACCCTGCTTGTGATTTTGCATTACAAATGATGAAGCTCACTTTTGCAGGAACGGGTGTTTGGTTATCCAATGGAGCAACCAGCGTCATGCCAATTGGTGATGAAAAAACTGTGCATAAGGCGTGGAAACTGGCTTATGATGACATTATTCACTCATTAGAAATGGGCTATTATCAAGGCTGGGATTTAAATCCTGCTCAAATCCCTATTCGTTATGTTGCTTGTTACACTTTCTTTTTACAAAGCCTTGAACAGGCCTCTATCCGACTGAAAAACTTTATAGAAAAAGCGGCTCAAGCCACACTTGTGGGGGATGTTTTCGATGATGCGGCAACAGGGCAAGGTTTGTTGAATTTTTTCCTGCGGGCTTTAAACAGTGGTGCCATTACCGAAAAAGAAATTGAGGCAACAGGCTTGTCTTTGGCGGAAGTTCGGACAAAATCCTTTGTTAAGATTGTGGCAAACCGCAATCAGTAACTCATTCTTCTTCGCTTGAGCTCACATGTTGCATAACTATGCCGACCAATTCATCGGCATTTATGGGTTTCAAAACAATTTCGGCTATGCCTAATTCATCGGATTTTGCCATAACTTTGCCATTCACATCGCCCGTCAGTAAAACGACCTTCATCTGCGGTTTTTGTGTCAATATTTTTTCCGCCATGCCAAGACCTGAGAGCTTGGGCATGGAGTTGTCGGTCAATATCATATCGTATTTATCTGGATTTTGGCGAAACAATGCCAACCCTTCTTGACCATTTCGAGCAAAATCTACCGCAATCTCGCTGTCTTCTAAAATCATACAGATAAGTTCGAGCAAAGATTCTGAGTCTTCTACCACCAAAACACTAACATTGTTGCGGAAGCTCACTTCTTTGGGTTTGCTTGATATGATATTCGCCGCGGCCTCTTGGCTTTGCACTAAAGGCAGATACAAAAAGAAACGGGTGCCTTTGTCTGGTACCGACTGTACCTGCAAATGCCCGCCAAGATTGTGAATATTGGTGTGGACAATATGCAGACCAATGCCACTGCTGTCTTTGCCTTGACTAAAAAATGGTGTAAAAATATTGGGTAAAATTTCCGCTGGGATGCCCTTGCCCGTGTCCGCTATTTCAATTTTAACAAATTGACCTTTAATGGATTGATGGCACGAGGAACAGATGTGTTCAGCAGCACAGCTAACATGACTGGTTTTTATTGATATTTTGCCATAATCCTCACACGCTCGGGTTGAGTTAATGATTAAATTCAAAATAATTTGATTCAGCTGACTTAAATCAACCGCAACCAAGCCCTCTTTCTGGCACAGTTCCATAGCAAATTCTATCGTCTCAGGAATACCAACCTTAATAAGTGAAACGATTTCTGCTAGTGTTGCATGGACATTAAGGATTTGCAAATCATCTTTATTGCTGCGAGAAAACTTTAACAATTGCCCAATAACTTCTCGGCAGTTTTTAGCCGTTAATAAAACTTTATCCAACCATTTAATATTTTCTTCTTGTCCATTGCCTTGTTGGCTTAAGTTTTTCCGAATCAAGTCTGAGCCAATAAAAATT
>CAZQMH010000136.1:0-7595 GCA_964594435.1 uncultured Alcanivoracaceae bacterium | reverse complement strand
TGGGCGGGGTTTGTCTTATGGTGGTTTGTGGGTAGTATGAGATGATGGGCAGGGCCCCATCTTACATGATGGTTTTGAGTGAGGTGTTGGGTTTTGATGGGCGAGGCCCATCTTACGGTGGGGCTTTAGCGAGAACACTTTAATGAGTCATGTTTTAAATATTTTTATATGGTATTTTTTGGATATAGTGCGTTATATTTGCTTTTAAATTACAAAAAAAACGATTGAGCATATGGCACATATGTGATTGAGAGTATACTTTTGGAAATTTTATTTTGCTTTTAGATTGCTTCAGAAATTTTCAAGGTCAATGCCTAAAAAAATGAGTTTTCAATACGGTAAATGAATCTTTTTTAGGTATTGAGATTGGAAATTTATGGAGTGATGTAAACGCAAAATTGGCGTCCCCTAGGGGGTTCGAACCCCTGTTGCCGCCGTGAAAGGGCGGAGTCCTAGGCCACTAGACGAAGGGGACACAACAGTGTTTCTTTTTCGAGTTTTGCCCAGTTTTTTTTGGTGCTGAGAATTTGGTGGAGCTAAGCGGGATCGAACCGCTGACCTCAACACTGCCAGTGTTGCGCTCTCCCAGCTGAGCTATAGCCCCTCGAAAAGAATGAGCATTATGCTTATTTGCGTTGTAATCGTCAACTTTTTTTTTAACTTTTTTGCTTATTTTAAAAAAGTAAGTCTCTGTTGGTGGTTTTCTAGGGTTTTTTGCAGGTTTTGTTCACTTGAGAACAGGGTTATGGTTTTTTTGGCTCGACTTATGGCGGTGTATAATAGTGCTTGGCTGAGTAGATTATGTTCTATGTTTTCGGCGAGTACGATGCACACGTGGTCGTATTCGGAGCCTTGTGATTTGTGGATGCTGATGGCATGTGCCATTTCCCAGCTGAGGGCTTGCAGTTGGATGAATTTTTGCTTGCCTTCGATGAGAAAGGGTACTTGCCATTGCTTGTTGTGTTTTTGCAGTTGCCCGATATCACCGTTATAGACTTCAAGGTTGTAGTCGTTTTTGTTGATGATAATGGGCATGTTGTTGCTGTATTCTTGTTGTTTGTGCTGTATGTTTTTTGCCAGTTGGTTAAATTCTGCGACTGAGTTTGTGCCTTTGTTGGTGGCACAGAGTATCATTTGGGTTTCGTCTGGTTTGATGGTTGCATACCATTGCTTTAGTAGCTTTTGTTTTTCGCTGGCCCTTGGCGGGTTATGCCAGTTGAAGTCTTTTTCGTTTTTGAGTTTTTTAAATTGTTGCAGGTCGTTGTTGAGGGTGGCTTGGGCGAGTTTGGCGATGAGTGATTGGTGGTCAAAGCGGTAGTTTTTTGTCAGTTTGATGTAGGCGTTGCTTGGGTTGAGGTTTTGTGGTGTTAAGATGCTACATAAGTCTGCAAAAACATTGCCTGCTTCGACTGCTGGTAGTTGATTTTTGTCACCTATGAGCAGTAGTTGGGCGTTGTTTTTTAGGGCAGAAATTAAGGCATAGGCGAGTGTTACATCGAGCATCGAGGATTCGTCTATGATGACCAAGTCGTAGTCAAGGCGGTTGTTGTGGTTGTATTTGAAATGATTTGTTTTATGGTTGTAGCCCAGTAGTCGGTGCAGTGTTTTGGCTGGAATACTGAGTTGTTGTTTGATTGTTTCGTCACATTGTATGTTTTTGAGCTGTTGGTTTATGCTTTGCATCATGTGATTGGCGGCTTTGCCAGTTGGTGCGGCGAGGGCAATTTTTTTGTTTTTTTGGATTTGTACATAAAGTAGCAAGAATCGAATAATGGTGGTGGTTTTGCCTGTGCCTGGCCCGCCATCGAGCACAAATCTATTTTGCCTGAGGGCTTGCAGGCTGGCTTGCCATTGCCAATCTGTTGTGAGTTCGGCTTCGGTGGTGGTTAGCTGGCACCATTTTTTGACGTTTGCTATGGCTTGGCTGAGTGCTTGTGTCGCTATTGTGCTTGTTTTAATGTTTTGGAAGCTGCTTTGTATGTGTTTTTCCATGTTGTAGTAGCGTCGAAAAGCCGCCTGACCATCTTTTTGTACGATGTAGCCACTTTTGCCGTCTTGGCTGATGAGTTTATCATTGAGTTTTGTTTCAATTTTTATGGCGGTGTGTCCCTGTTCTAGTGCGAGTTGCAGGTCTTTGGCTCGTGTTATTACGGCTGCGTTGTCGGTGAGCTGGGCAATAAATTGGGCAATATGTGGCACCAGCGAGCTATCATGTTTAGTGGTCATGGAAATATTCCGTCATGGCAGTGATGATTTGTGCTTCGGGTAAATTATGATAAATACCTGCATTTGTGTGGGGGTTGATGCCTCGTGTGAACAGATAGATGACCCCACCAAAATGTTGTTGGTAGTTGAAGTCTGCTTGTTTGGTTTTGAGGTATTTGACCAATGCTGTTGTGTAGAGCAGGTATTGCAAATCGTAATTGTGTTCGACAATGGCTTGTTGCAGAGCGGGCATTGTGTAATCTTGTGTTGTGTCGCCTAAATGGTTGGTTTTGTAATCCAGCAGGTAATATTTGCCATCATGATAAAATATTAAGTCGATAAATCCTGTTAAATAGCCACTTAATTGTTCGTGCTTAAAATCTGTTTTTTGTTGCCTGTGTTGTGTCAGCCATTGGCTTATTGCTTTGTTGTTGGTATCTTTGACGGGTAGCATAAATTCCATTTCGGCACTGGATTGTTTGAGCTTGGCAAGTGTGGTTCCTTTGTGCCATAGTTCTTTATTGACTATAAGGTGGATTTGTTTTGTGAGGCAATGACTCCATTGTAAATTAAATTTGTAGCTCTTGAGTTGTTTATTTACTTGTGTGCGAATGTCTTCCAGAGGTGCGTTAAAGGCAATATTTTCAAAAATTTCATGTTGCATGGTGCCTGCTCTCGCTCCTTTGGGGAAGTTGAAATAATTGTTGAAATCCAGTTGGTTGTCATCTGTGCTGGTGCTTGTTTGCTGGGTTGGTGCAGTAATCGGGTGGATAACTGGTTGTTGTGCATGATTGAGCCCTGAGAAACTGTAAATATGCATGGGTGCACTCATCGTTGTGTTAAATTGTTGCAGTGTTAGTTGTGGTGTTTTTACGGGTTGATTGTTTATTTTGTGCTCACCTTGTGCTGGTGATATTTCGTTTCCATCGTCGGAAATTTGTTCCATCAAGCTATAAATTGGCATCTTTTCGGTCTTTTCTTGATTAAAATCCAGCCCCACATAGGTTCGGAATTGTGCTCGCGTCAAAGCGACATAAAGCATGCGTCTGTTTTGGGCAGCAATTTCCGCTAAAAACTGGGTTTTTGCCGTTTGGCGGTGTTGCCAGCAAATGACGCCTTGATTATTATCGTCATGAATGGCAACAATGCTCTTGAGGTTTGTATTTTCTTTGGCGTTGGCATAGTCATCTTTTAGGCTGTCACTGAAGGGTAAAAATACGATTGGAAACTCTAAACCTTTGGATTTATGAATGGTCATGATGGCAATTTTTTCACCGTCACTTTCCAAACGGCGTTTGCAAAATTCGTCATCGCTTGGGGTTGGGGTTTTTATTTCTATTGCTAAGAGTTGTTCGATTTGTTCTGGGCACAGACCCTCTTCTTCTTGCTGTTGTATCAATTCTAAAATATGGTGTAAATCGGTGTAATGCCGTTCGCCATCGTTTCGTTGGAGCAAGCGTTGCTGTGCCTTGTTTTCATGCAAAATTGCTTGTATTTGTGGCACCAAGCCATTTTTTTTGGCATTGATTTGGTGGTTAATAAAGATACTTTTTTCTTTTTCGGTATCCATTTCTTGTAATTGTTGCAGGCTTTGAGCAAACAGCAAGCCGTGATAGCAGGTACTAATTGTGCTGTGGTTAGGGAAATTGATGGCAGCGATGAGATAAAAAATACTTTTGGCAATTTCGGTGGAATAAACATTCGAGTCACTGAAAAGACTGGCTGGTAAATTTTGAGACAACAGACATTCGTAGACTTTTTTGGCTTCATTATTGGTTTTTACCAGTATGGCTATATCTTTGTTTTGTATGTTTGTCAGTTGATTGTTTTGTTTTATGGCAACGCTGTGCTGCAATCTTTTTATTTCTTGTGCCATAATTTGCAAACGGTTTTCTTTATTTTGGTGATTGATAACCATCAATGCCTGCTCTTGTGACTTGTCTTCTAGGCTGGCTTGGTGTTCGGGTTTGCTTGCCGATGGTTTAAAATTTAACCAGTTTAATAGAAAAGAATTTTCAAAATCAAAAAGTTGGTTGCTTGCGGCAAGCATTTGTTGGCTGCTGCGCCAGTTGGTTGCCAGATTGTAGTGTTTGGCAATTTTTTGTTTCGCCTGTTGGTAAACAAAGACATCGGCTCCGCGAAAATCATAAATGGCTTGTTTAGGGTCGCCTACAAATATTACATCGTGTTTGTCGTGCAGAAAACAGCTGGAAAAAATCTGCAGTTGCCGTGCGTCGGTGTCTTGAAATTCATCCACCATGATAGTGTGCCATTGGTCGGCAATTTTTTGAGCCAATTGCGGGTTGGTTTTTATGTTTTGTTCGACTATTTTTATTTGGTCATTGTATTCGTACAAGCCTTGTTCTTGCAGCAGTTTGTGCAGTTGTTCTTGTACATAAAGCCAACAGCTGTAAACATAACTGACGGCGAGATTGTTGCCGTAGCTTCTCTTGCTTGGTGCTTCATGCGGGTTGTAGGTGTAAAATATTTTGCTGAATAATTGCTCAAACTGTTGGAAAAATGGGTCAATGGCTCCGAGTGTGTTATTTTTTTTGACTTTTTCTGTGATAAAACTATGACAAAATTTAACCACTTCTTTGGGGTGGTGAAGTTGTTCGAAAAAATCATTCATGTTGTTGAGGTATTTTTCTCGATTGGCAGCTTTGTAGGTTGCTCCGTGCAGCTTTCCTGCCAGTAAAAAATCCAATAATTGCTCTGATGTTTGCTGCCATTGGTGTTGCAATTGGGTTAATTCTTGTTGCAGTGCTGGCATTTCTGCTAATTTAATGTTGGGTTTTATTTCACGGTAGTGGCTTTTGTTGAGTAGAGAGTTGATTTTGAAAACCGTGCTTTCAATATCGACAAAGCTATTTAAAAAAATCAAGGGCAGTTTTTTTTGTTGCAATCGCC
Source organism: uncultured Alcanivoracaceae bacterium (assembly GCA_964594435.1). GTDB lineage: Bacteria > Pseudomonadota > Gammaproteobacteria > Xanthomonadales > Marinicellaceae > NORP309. The sequence goes on along the minus strand of CAZQMH010000136.1, from coordinate 2,480 downwards.
AAAAATCATAAACAGCGTCTTGTACAAATGCTTGGCGTTGGATTAATTCGTCAAACACCACAGACTTACATTCGTTATTGAAATCGCTGATGATTTTTTGGCAAAAACCATTGATGGTGAAAATGGCAGCTTCATCGAAACTGAGCAATGCCAATTCCACTTGATTTAAATTGTTGGCATCGGCTTTATAGCTTTCAAATAAGTGGTAAAATCCCTTGTGTTGTTCTTTGGGCAGTGGATTTTTGCCATTTAAGTGATTTTTACAGGCTATCAATTGTTCGCTTAAGCGTTTTTTTAACTCAAATGTGGCGGCTTTGGTGAATGTCAACACCAAGATTTGGCTTGGTAATAGTTTTTTCTCGATAATATAGCGGATATACAATCCACTTAGGGTGTAGGTTTTTCCTGTTCCAGCACTGGCTTCAATAAGTTTTACACCATCAAGTGATGCCTGAAATAAGTCAAAATTCTTCATTTCATAAACCCAATACTGTCAATGATAACTTGAATAAATTGTGAGCAGGCGTGCTGATAATCTTGAGCAATGAGTTGTTTGGCAAAGTACTGCTGCCCTTCACTTGGGAACATATTTTGGCTTGCCACAAAACTCGCATGGTATTTTTTTTCGCTGGCAATTTTTATGCCATAAATGGCAGCTTGTGGGCAAAAAAACCACGGTTCTTGAAAGCTTTGTTGCCATTTGGCTAATATTTGCAACAATATTTCATCTTTTTGTTGGGTTTCTAACGGTGCAAATTCGATTGTATTTTCGACTGTCGACAAATAGCTGGCTGATTTTTTAGTAAAACAAAGGTGTTTTATCCAATGTGCTGCGATGCGTTTTCCTGTTAGTTTGGCTGGTTCTATGCTGATGAGTTGTTGTTTTTTGTTGACTAAAACGGTGCCAAAAATTTGGTATTGATCGATTTTTTTATCCACTTCTTGTGTGCTGGCGTGTTGTCTTAGTTGATGCAAGTGTTGCAGTTCGTTATCCAGCCTTGCGATTGTGTCGCGGCCTGTTTTGTTGTCACTGATGATGCCAGTTTTGATGGCAGCAGTTGCACCGTGTGTGAGTAGTTCTTGCCTCAGGGCATATTTTTCTAGTCCATCAATTTGATAACTTTCGTTGTCTTTGAGGATTTCTTGGTAGATGTTTAGTTTAAGGTCTGCTCGGTGTTTTAAAAAGTAATCGACGGGGTCGCAGAAAAAATTTTGCAGCTGTTGTAATTCTATTGTGGTTTGCACTGCTTGTTTGAATAAAATGGGTGGTGCTGCTGGGCTTGTTTTCTTTTCTTTATAAAAACTTTGAGCTAATGAAAAATTATGTGGATTATAACTGCTAAAACGGCTGTTTTCTTGGTAATAAAACTGATTAAAGCCGTGCATTTTATGCTTTGTCACGGCGAATTGACCTTGTGTTTTTTCTTGCAGAATACTGATTATTTCAGACAAAAGTAGCGATGGTGGCAGTTCTTCATTGCTTTTTTCGTCAAAGCCTTGGTAACAAAAAATTATTTTTTCATGGCTTTCACTCAAGGCATTGAGCAGGAGGTTTTTGTCATTATTGCGAGGACTGTGGTGCAAGTGTGCGGGCTTGGCTTGAAAAATATCCAAGTCATTTTTGTGGTCTTTTTGCGGAAAAGATGACTCATTCATGCCCAAAATAATTAATAATTTCACATCGGCGACAAAAGCATTGGACCATGTTTGGAAACGTACGCCCATCTTACCAACACTTTGGTAGTTGTCTTCTGCGACTAGAGTCTTTACCAATCCTTCTACCACGCTTAGGCTTAAAGATTGTGTGCATTGTTGGCTTTGCTCAATGAGGCTGTGGTTTAATTTGAGCAGCAATGTTTGTTCGATTGCCTTATCATCGTGTAAAAATAACTGCACCATATCCTGCATAAAAGCTGCCCAATTTTGGGCTATTTTGTCTTTTTGTGCGAGCTTATAATAGACAAACCATGTTTCTAAAAAATCAAACAAAGGAGCAAACAAATACTCTTGTCCAACACCGTGCCCAAGTACCGATAAATAGTCAACATCTTCGACATCGCCAGCTAAATAACCCGCCAACCAGCGATTCTTGCCAAACTGCCAGCTGTTGCCAATGGTGGCTTCAAAGCCCAGTTCTTGTTTGTGAGTTGAGGAATAGAAACGACGAATATTAGCATTCATTATCCAATTTTTTATACGTGGCAGGTCATCGTTTTTCCAACCAAATTTTTGCATGATGGCTTGTTGACTCATGAGTGCAAACAGATTTTCTGCCGACATTTGAGTGTGGAAACTCGCCAATAACGCCATTAACGCCTTAATATAGGGCTGTTCTTGCAGTTGCAGTCGATTGATGTGGTAGGGAATTTGGATATTTTGTTGCGTGTTAGTACCAAAAACGTGGTTGATGGCAAAGACGTATTCATTAATATCTGGTGCGACAATTAAAATATCTTCTGGTTTTAAAAATTTGAAATAAT
>CAZQMH010000135.1:0-7612 GCA_964594435.1 uncultured Alcanivoracaceae bacterium | reverse complement strand
AAAAAAGCATTGGGCTTACAAATGAATGGTTTTACGCAGGAAGCCTTGAGTATTTACCAAAAAGCCTTGCTAAAAGAGCCTAGTAATACCGCATTGTGCGAATATTACGGTGCGGCACTGCTGGAAGTTGGTCAAATCAAGCAAGCCCAAAAGCTCTTAAAAAAAGCACTCGCATCGGCAGTCGAGAAACCACAAGTATTGAATAATCTTGCCACCGCAAACCGTGCTTTAGGCAATTTCCCGCAAGCGTTGATAAATGTTCAATCCGCCTTAAAATTTCGTCCCGATTATGTGGATGCTTGGGTCAATTGTGGCAATATTCAATGCGATTTAAAGAACTACTCTCAAGCCATACATTGTTATCAAAAAGCACTGAAATTTCACCCCAATGACAAAGAAGTCTATTTAACATTGGGCAACACCTATTTGCGTAATCATGAGATAGAACATGCCTTGAATCTCTTTACCGAACAGAAAAAAAGACATGCAGATGTTCGGTTTTTGATAGGTGAACTGATTTGTTACCGAGCCAAAGAAGATTATGTTCAGGCACTTGCTTTTGCTGAAAAATTAAAACAACAATTCGATAATGAATTGTTTTGGTTTGAATGGGTGCAGACCTTATGGTTGGCTAAAAAAACAGAAGATGCCAAACAACAAGCACAAGAGGCTATTGAAAAGTTTGGGCATTATCCCGCAATGGATGAAATGTTGACGCTTATGAATGATGCAAAAGTCAACTAAACTCAAATTAAGTCTCGCTTTCGTAATTTACCTGCTATTGATTTATGCTTGGGTGACCATTTCATCATGTTCACATAAACTACCAAAAAACATTAATAATATTTGTGAAATATTTGAACAAAAACATCGTTGGTACAAATACGCAAGAAAATCCACCAAAAAATGGGGCACACCCATTCATGTACAAATGGCAATCTTGCATCAAGAATCGGGTTTTCGTTACGATGCCAAACCAGGTCGAAAAAAAATACTCGGATTAATTCCGTGGAAGAGAAAATCATCGGCTTATGGCTATGCTCAAGTATTAAACCAAACGTGGAAACACTACATCAAACAAACCCATAACCGAGGAGCCGACAGGGATGATTTTAAAGATGCCATTGATTTTGTTGGCTGGTATACTTTTAATACACAAAAAATGCTAAAAATATCCAAGTGGGATGCCTATAACCAATATTTAGCTTACCACGAGGGGCGTGGTGGATTTAAGAAAAAATCCTACCAAAGCAAACCGTGGTTAATAAAGGTGGCAAAAAAAGTCAAAAAACAAGCCGCTACTTATGCGGCTCAATTGAAACAATGCAATTAAAGCCAAACCCAGAATTGGATTTGAATTTAAGTATAAGTTTAGGAATAGCCTAAGGAACAACTCACCCCCGTCATTCCTGCGTAGGCAGGAATCTCTATGGTGAAATGCTTTATATTTACCATATATTGTAATTATTATTTATGAGATTGCCGCCTTCGCAGCAATGACGGTAGTGTGAGCAGTTACTAGCCTAAGGAATTAATTAATCATACAATCTTGGAACATACGAGAAGCGATATTTCTTAATAATCTTCCGTACATTACTAAAGGTTCATTGTTTGAATTATGATCTTCTTTAATCATACGCTTTGCCAAATCAAGAATCCTACCTGCCGTAATTCCACAGCCCTTAGATTGAATACTACTAAAAAGGCTTTTTACATTCGGTTGAGAAAAGTCGGTATTTAGATGGATGATTTCGGCAGTAATATTGAAATTTTCGGGTTTAAATTTATATTGAGCCGTATCAGATTTAATATTTTGAGAGTTGCTTGTTATCAATATTGTTCCAGAAATCAAGTCAACAGTAATTTCATTAGTTGTGCTCTTTGATGCTTCAGTATAGGACAGCTGACCTTTATGTATAGATATTGATGTATCAACATGGTTTGATTGTGCAAAAGATTGCTGGCAAAAAAGTATAAAGCAAGCCAAAAGAATGAGTTGTACTTTTTTAGAGTGCATAATTTTCTCCTATTTATATTAGGTTATGATTAACACCAGAATTAGTGGAAATCCCGAGCATTATTATTATTATCATTACTATTATTGTCAAGTTTTTAAGAAAAAAACACATTAAATGTACAAAAATGTACAAACTTACAATTAAACCACAATCTCAGGTTCGACTTTTAGTTTGATTTTGAATTTTTGGTTGACCGCTCGAATGGCTTCCTTGCTTAATGAAATAATTTCCTTGCCTGTTGAGTCGCCATAATTTACCAAGACTAAGGCATGTTTGTCTGAAAAACCGCATTCGTGCATACGATGACCTCGAAAACCACAGGTCTCCAACAACCAAGCAGCACTAATCTTATAGTGGTTGCCTTCCAAAGGATAAGCGACCAAATCGGCGTATTTCCGTGCCAGTTTTTTGTGGTGTTTTTCGTCAATTATTGGATTTTTATAAAAACTTCCAACATTGGGTAACTCTTTGTAATCAGGTAGTTTTCTTTGCCTGATAGTGGTTATGGTTTTGACCATGTCCCTATAGCTTGGGTTGAAGTTGTTGTTGGCTTCAAGTTCTTCCTTGACACCATCGTAGGATAAATTTATTTCGGAATTTGGTGTTAATTCAAAGGCAACACGTGTGATTATCCATGGGTTTTCTGATTCTTTAAAGAGGCTGGTGCGGTACATGAAGCGGCACGCCTGCTTGCTTAAACGTTGAAAGGTGTTGGTGCGGTAGTTGAAAATTTCAACCCAAACGATGCTGTCTTTTATTTCTTGACCGTAGGCACCGATATTTTGCACAGGAGCCGCTCCAACCGTGCCAGGAATGGCAGCTAAATTTTCTATTCCACCTAGACCTTTGTTGGCGGCCCATTCTACCAATTCACTCCATTGAGAACCACCCCAAGCAATGGTTAAACCATCAACCACACGGGCATGAAATCTGCTGGTAAGATGCACCACTGGCTTTTCAATGTTTTTGGTGAAAACCAGATTGCTGCCAGTGCCGAGAATAAAAAGTCCTTGTTTGCCGACATAGGGTACGACTTTTTCGACATCGTGCATGTTTTCGACAAAAATAAACTGATCGCAATGGCAGTTTATGGCAAGAGTGTTGTGGTTTTTTAAGTTAAAATTTTCTGTTACTTTCATGTATTATTTTCTGTATTAGTTGCTGCTATAATTTTCTGATTGCTGGTAGTAATTAATTGTGTGCCTTGGTAAATGAATCCAGTAAAAATTTGCACCAAGTTTGCTCCAGCTGCTATTTTACTCATTGCATCGCCTGCTGTCAAAATTCCACCAACGCCAATAAGGGCAAAATCTGCCCCAACGGTCTTTCTTACCAGTCTTAATATTTCATTAGACCTTGCCAGTAAAGGCTTTCCGCTTAATCCGCCCGTTTCATTGCTGTGAAATTCTTTTTTTAAGTTTTTTCGTTCAATCGTGGTATTTGTGCAAATAATACCATCCATATGGCAATTTTTGATAGTTTTTGCCATTTCAATTGTGGTGTTGTTTGCTTGGTCGGGGGCAATTTTTACCACAATTGGCGTATATTTTTTGTGTTTTTTAGCAAGGGATAGCTGTTCATTCTTTAAATTTTGCAACAAGTTTGCCAGATGTTTTGATTCTTGTAATTGACGCAAATCAATTGTGTTGGGAGAGGAGATGTTGATGGTGATGTAATCAGCCAAGTGGTGGGATTTTCGCAAACAATAGACATAGTCATCTATGGCTTTGTCATTGCTGGTATTTTTGTTTTTGCCGATATTGATGCCAAGTGTTATGGCGGGTCGGCATTTTTCTATGCGTTTGACCAGATAATCAACGCCCTTGTTGTTAAAGCCCATGCGATTGATAATGGCTTGGTTGTGAGGCAAGCGAAATAAACGTGGTTTTTCATTGCCTTTTTGTGGTTTGGGCGTGACGGTGCCGACTTCTAAAAAACCAAAGCCTAATCGTGCCAAGCCTTTGACTGCATCGGCATTTTTATCAAAACCTGCTGCCAGTCCAATTGGGTTTTGAAAGGTAACACCAAACAGCTCAACGGCATTATTCATAGGTTTTTGAGCAGCGAACAACGAAAATGGACTGTTGAGCAATTTTATGCTCATGTCATGAGCGGTTTCTGCCGCAAAAGAGCTTAATAATTTTCTTCCGAATTTTTCTAACATTGTTAAGGTGCTGGTTGCATAACAAAAGAGGCAGTAAAAAAACCACCTCTTTTTAAGGCTGTCGTTACGATTATTACGACTAAACTGTGAATTTAATACCTTGAGCTAAAGGTAATTCGGTAGAATAGTTGATGGTGTTGGTTTGGCGACGCATATACGCCTTCCAAGAATCGCTTCCCGCTTCGCGTCCACCACCGGTTTCTTTTTCGCCGCCAAAAGCGCCACCAATTTCGGCTCCACTTGTGCCTATATTAATGTTGGCAATTCCACAGTCACTGCCAGCTGCGGATAAAAATTTCTCTTCGTGACGAATATCATTGGTGAACAGGGCAGAGGATAAGCCTTGAACCACATCGTTTTGTTGCTCAATGACGGTGTCAATGTCGTCGAAAGTCATGACGTATAAAATTGGGGCAAAGGTTTCATCTTTAACAATTTGCCAGTCAGCTTGAGCCTTGATGATGCATGGCGTAACAAAATGACCATCGCCTTCTATTTGTGTGCCGCCTGTTAGCACTTCGCCACCTGCTGCTTTGGCTTTTTCTACCGCATTGAGGAAGGTTTGCACCGAGGTTTCATCAATCAGCGGACCCATTAATGTATCTGCATCTAATGGGTTGCCAATTTTGACTTGTTGGTAAGCATGCACTAGTTTTTCAATCACACCATCGGCAATATCCTTGTGCAAAAACAAACGTCTGGTTGAGGTGCAGCGTTGTCCTGCTGTGCCAACCGAGCCAAAAACAATGCCAGGAATGGCAATATTTAAGTCGGCTGATTTGTCGACGATTAAGGCATTGTTGCCACCGAGTTCGAGCAAGCTTCTGCCCATGCGTTTGGCAACTTGTACGCCAACCATTTTGCCGACATGGCACGAACCAGTAAAAGAGACCAAATTAATGCGTTTGTCATCAACAAATTTCTGGGCTAATTCATTAGAACCATCATTAAAAAGTAAGAAAATAGGTGGAAAACCCGCTTCTTCTAATGCTTTGTTGCAAATATTTTGCACCGCAATTGAACATAAAGGCACTTTTGGAGAAGGTTTCCAAATACTGATATTTCCGCAAACTGCTGCCACAAAGGCATTCCATGACCACACCGCAACAGGGAAATTAAAGGCCGAGATAATGCCACAAATACCCAAAGGATGCCATTGTTCATACATGCGGTGACCTGGGCGTTCAGAATGCATGGTTTTACCGTATAATTGGCGTGACATACCGACGGCTAAATCTGCCATATCAATCATTTCTTGTACTTCGCCATCACCTTCGGCTTTGATTTTTCCCATTTCCGCAGCCACTAAAGAACCCAAAGCGTCTTTGTGTTTGCGTAAGGCATTGCCAATAATACGGACCGCTTCGCCACGTTGTGGAGCGGGTGTTGTTCGCCATTGTTTGAAAACACTTTGAGCTTTTGTTACCAATTTTTCATAATCCGCATCGCTGGCAGAATAAACCGAACCTATCAGTTCGCCAGTTGCTGGATTGTAGGATTCTATCAGTCCTGCATCGGTTGTTTGTGACCACTGGTTATGGTCGAAACAGGTGCCAAAATTGATTTTTTTTACACCCAATTCATCAAGAAATTTCATGTTGTTTTACCCGTAATTTTCAAAGCTGGCTATTATCGCATTTTTTTATGAAAATTACCGCTAAACTTTAACTTTCAAAACCATTTTTAAAAATAATAGGGTTAAGCAGACGAATAAGTCGCACAAACTTCACTTCAATATCGCTGACACCACCATTGTACAGTCTGAAATCGGCATTGCCAGTCATGCCGTTAGCAAAGTTGGCTTGGTTGAAATCAAAAGTGGCTGTTTTGAGGGTGTTGCTGTTAGTGTTTTGCACGTTTTCGCTGACGATTTGTCCCAAATTGTTACGGTATTGCAACTGCCACAATGCCGAACCAGCATCCAGATAGGTGACTTTGAGTTGCATATTTGGACTCAATCCTTTGGCGAAATTATCTTGCACAAAGAAATAAAGATAATCTTGCCCGCTGCTGTGTTTGGTTTTCCGTCCTTCATAAGATGTGCCGTTATCGGCATCCAAAACATTGCTGCGAATATCTGTCCCACGTTGACTCATGCCGTTTGGTGGAATGTCAATTTGCATCAAAAAACGTTCAAAGTTGTGCAACCACGGTTTGTTGTTCCAGTTTATATTATGGGCGGGCGTGCTATTGGCAAAAAAAGTATCTTCGTATTCACGCAAAGCCACCCACGCATCAGCAGCATTGGTGGCATTTTTTGCCAATTCTTTTTCCACCCAATCCCAATGATTGGCGTATTGACTCATATAACTGTCCACGGTTTCGACCAATAAGTGGGTGCTGCGTAATTGCAAGGCTTTAAGATTGGACATAACAACCGCATAATAGGGATCACTGGTGGTAAAGCCGCAGGCATTATAGCACTCGTTTTCGTTGCCAATAACATGATTATCACGATGCACCGTGTAATTTTCATCAATACTGACGTGACCATTTTGCTGAATATGCGAACCATAAGCGGGTGTTTCATTGAGGTGAAAATTAAATAACTCAGAAATACCATTGCGAACACCCATGCCCGCATCCACCGCTTTCGTGGCGTGCAATTCAAACTCAGCATAAGGATTGCCCGAAAAATCAAATGGATAGTCTTGTCCCGTGTACATGAGTTTGCCTTTTTTGGAGCCCATCATATTTGTTAAAGAGGTGCGAATATCCGCTAACCACGTTAATAATTGAGCCGCAGTCACGGTGTTGTCATTGAAAGCAGCCCACATCACATCAAAATCAAACTCGCCATAGAAGAAACCACCAGGAACATAGATAAATTCCATCTGGCTATCGTTTTTTACTCCCCAAACATTGAAAACATGGTTGTACATGGTCTTGGCATGGTTCCAAACACAGCTATTCCACAGTGGAATATGGCGTTGTTGTTGAGAATGATCGAGCCATCTTTGTGTGCTTGGAATGGCACAATCAGTCAACACCCAGGGAGGCACCCAGTCTTCACCCGATAGCCAAATGCGTAACCAATAATGCCCGCCTAATGCCAGTTGATTTGTGTAGCTGTCAAAGAAAAAGCTGTCACCACTGCCAAAATCGTTCCAGCTGGCAGTCGCGGTTTTGGAATACACTCCGTTGGCAGGATTGATTTGTTTCCAAGTTAAGTCAATAACATGGTTGTTGATGTGAAAACCTGCATCAAGCACCTCATTGAAAAAAACATAATCATTGGCAGGTGTAACCCACGAAGGCAACGACCAATCATCACCATTGCTGATGGTGGCAGCCTGCGTGCTAAAAACACCTAAAAAAAACAAAAGAATAAATAGTATTTTTTTCATAATCAAACCTTATTTATAATCTTAATTAGTAACAACTCACACCGTCATTCCTGCGTAGGCAGGAATCTCTATGGTGAAAGGCT
>CAZQMH010000134.1:1169-7634 GCA_964594435.1 uncultured Alcanivoracaceae bacterium | reverse complement strand
AACATAAAACAAAATTGATACGTGACCGTAATTATAATAATATTTGTTGTTGTATTTAGGAGTATCTCTATTAACTACAGTTGAGGATATTGATTTCTCTTTATCTTTAAATTCATCAGAAATGCGTGGTATTAAAGCTTTATTAAGTTTAACTATCGTATGTAAATTTTTAGAATTATCAACAGGACTGATAACATACAAATATTGACCTAAACTAATTTTACCAACAACTCCTTCATTATCTGAAATTGTTAAAATAAAGTGTGAATGTTTATCTTTGCCGACTATTCCTGAATATGTCACCATATTTAATCTTTTAATATTGTGTTGAGCACTATCAACTTGCAGTAAGACGTCATTTTCAAAATCAGGAAGTCTTAAAGCTATGCTCTGTCCTGTCATTTGTATATTTTTTACAGTAATAAATTTATTTTTTTCATTATCAGTAATTATGTTTAGTCCATCTAGATTAAATTTCACATAGGACGATGTCACATAAGCATCACTAAAACCCAAAGATGCAATTTTTTTATGTTTATTTGTGACTTTGTCTGGCAGTAATGTTAAGAAATTCTTCTGCTTATCTGAGATAACGAAATCCAATGCATGGCTAGGCATGGCAAGAACTAAAGTTGTCAACAATAGTATGTATGTATGTATGTATGTGTTTCATGAGTATTCTCCAATAATTATTAAAAGTTTTTAATACTATTTACTGAGTTGGGGATTTAAGTATTTTTATTGCACAACAAATGGCACTTTCTCAAAATATCACAATTAACCACGCAATGTCAATTAAATTATCACAATTAACCACGCAATGTCAATTAAATTGTTTTTTTAATGCAGGTTGTGAGGGTTAAGTAAAATAAAATTTATTTCAAAGGCTCAAACTCAGAGAGATTGAGTTTTTTTTGCAATTTGGCATTCGCTAAAGGTGTGCATTTTTTCATGCTCGTTAGGCAGCGTTGGGTTAATTGTTGGTACAATTGCGTGCCTTGGGTCTTCCATTTGAGTTCTTTGTCGGTCACCGTGCGTTTTATAACCGCTGGAATGCCAGCAATAATGCTACGCCTTGCCGCTTTGAAGTTTGGACGAACATAGCTCAAAGCCGCAACCATGCATTCATCGCCAATTTCAGCATTATCCATGATAACGCTTTGAATACCAACCATGGTGTTTTTGCCAATTGTACAACCGTGAATGACCGCTCCATGTGAAATATGCCCATTTTCTTTAATTAAAGTTGTGCCATTTGGAAATCCATGAGCCACACACATGTCTTGAAAATTGACACCTTTTTCAAATATAATCTGACCATAGTCGCCTCGTACCGATGCATGGGGCCCGATATAACAGTTTTTACCAATTTGCACCGCTCCAATGATAACCGCTGTTGGGTGGATAAATGCACATGGGTGAATCACGGGTCTTACCCCATTAATTTCATAGATATTTTTCATACAATCCATTATAATCATGCCTTGATAAAATAACAAAGCAAAATCATGGCAAATTACCAAACCATAAACTTTAGCATAAGTAACAATATTGCGACAATTGAATTAAATCGCCCCGATAAACTCAATTCTTTTTCCAAAACCATGCACAAGGAATTTTATGAAATATTAAAAGACATCATGATGAATGGTGCAGATTTGCGTTGCATAGTGCTCACAGGTGCTGGGCGAGGATTTTGTGCGGGACAAGATTTAGGCGAACGTGACCCAAACCAAGCGATGGATTTAGGGCAAACCTTGGACAAAGGTTACAATGCTAATTTGCGTATTTTAAAAATGATACGCACCCCAGTTATTTGTGCAGTCAATGGCGTGGCTGCTGGTGCTGGGGCAAATATTGCTTTAAACTGTGATATTGTGGTTGCCAAACAATCGGCAAAATTCATTCAGTCGTTCTCGCGCGTTGGTTTGGTTCCTGATTGCAATGGCACATGGATTTTGCCTAAACTTATTGGCATGGCTCGTGCCAAAGCCATAACCATGCTTGGCGAGCCCGTTTCTGCCCAAAAAGCGGTTGACTGGGGCATGATTTATGCCAGCTATAGCGATGAGGAGTTTGATGAAAAAGTACAAGAACTTGTTGCAAAAGTCGCTACACAACCAACCCTCGCCTTATCCAATACCAAAGAATTGTTAGAAAAATCCTATTCACAAACCTATGATGAACAACTCAATAACGAGCGTGATGTGCAACGCTTGATGGGATTAACCCAAGATTTCAAAGAAGGCGTACAAGCCTTTAAAGACAAAAGAAAGCCACAATTTATTGGCTCATAAATCATGCTTAAAAAATACCAACACATTGCAGTAATCGGAGCAGGCACCATGGGCATTGGTATCGCGGAGGTTGCAGCCAACGCAAATCAAGTGGTTAAAGTCTATGATGTTAACTATGATTTTGCTATCAGCCAAAAAAACACAGTTGCCCAAAGACTAGCATCAAGGCTAAAAAGAGGCAGAATAACAGCGGCACAGCAACATCAAATCCTCGATAATATACAAATAGTAAGTGATTTAAGCGACTTAAAAGACTGCCGTTTAATTATCGAAGCCATTGTTGAAAACTTAAAAATAAAGCAAAATCTGTTACAAGAATTACAAAAAATAGTGGCAGATGATTGTTTATTTGCCAGCAATACGTCCTCTATTTCAATTACCGCTATTGCCAGTGTTTTAGACCAAGCCGAACGCATGATTGGCTTGCACTTTTTCAATCCAGCACCGGTGATGCAATTGGTTGAAGTGGTCGCTGGCATGAAATCCAGCCAACAAAGCCTAAATGATGGTTTAGCCTTGTGCCAATTATGGCAAAAAACAGCGGTTCTAACACAATCAACCCCAGGCTTTATCGTCAACCGTGTCGCTCGACCTTTTTATGGTGAAGCGTTAAAACTTTTGCAAGAACAAGTTGCTAAAGTGCCAACCATTGATGGTATCATGCGAGCTGCTGGTTTTCGCATGGGCCCTTTTAGGTTAATGGATTTGATTGGTATTGATATTAATTTAGCCGTCAGCAAAACCGTCTATGCCGCCATGTACAATGACCCAAGATACCGCCCATCATTTATTCAGGAAGAAATGGTTGCGGCACAAATGTTGGGTAAAAAATCTGGCAGTGGGTTTTATGATTATAGCGATGAACAAAAGCCCCAATTAGCCCTTGTGGCGAAGAAAAAACCAGCAAAATCTGTCAGTATTAGCACAAACGTGGGGTATTTGTCGGCATTAGCACAACAAATAAAAAAGATACCAGACATTATAATAACCGAACACCTTGGTGGTGCTTGTTTACAAGTGCATGACTGTGTCATCCTATTAAGCAACGGTCAAACCTGTAATCAACGCTGCCAGCAATTGCCAGATAAACATGTATGCCAACTGGATTTATGCTTGGACTATGAACATGCTGAAATTATTCATGTCACTTTCGATGCACAGTGCTGCACCACAACACAAGAGCATATTGTCGGCATTTTTCAAGCCCTTGGCAAAAAAGTAATAATTGGCAAAGATACGCCCGCCTTAATTGCCATGCGTAGTGTTGCCATGTTAATAAATGAAGCTGCCGATGCTATTGAAAATGGTGTATGCAATGAGAACGATGTTGATTTAGCCATGCAAAAAGGTGTTAATTATCCTATTGGACTGATCACTTGGGCACATAAAATTGGCATACCGCACGTTGTTGAAGTACTCGACAACCTGCACTGCTGGTTTGGCGACGACCGTTACCGCGTTTCTCCTTGGTTACGCCAAAAAATAGATTAAAACAATCGAAAAATTGAACTGGAATTATTTCAAAATTAACTTATCATAGAGACAACTTTAACTAACAACACAAAAATATGAGAAAAACATGAGTCAAACAATTCACCACAAATTAATCATCATCGGTTCAGGGCCTGCTGGATACACCGCAGCCATATATGCCGCACGAGCCAATCTTAACCCTGTTGTCATCACGGGCATCGAACAAGGTGGGCAACTTATGACCACCACCGAAGTGGAAAATTGGCCAGGTGATGCCGATGACATGACAGGACCTGATTTAATGGCTCGAATGCTCAAACATGCCGAAAAATTTGATACGCAAATGGTGTTTGATTACATCAATCAAGTGGACTTGAAAAACAGACCTTTTACCTTAAAAGGTGATTCTGCCACTTATACCTGTGATGCCTTAATCATTGCCACAGGTGCCAGTGCTAAATATTTAGGTTTGGAATCAGAAGAAGCCTTCAAAGGCAAGGGCGTTTCTGCTTGTGCTACCTGTGATGGATTTTTCTACCGTGACAAGCCCGTTGCTGTGGTTGGTGGCGGCAATACCGCCGTTGAAGAAGCTTTGTATTTGTCCAATATTGCTTCAAAAGTGTATTTGGTGCATCGTCGAGATTCTTTACGAAGCGAGAAAATTCTGATCGACCGCATTAATGAAAAAGCCAAAAATGGTAACATTGAATTTGTCTGGAACAACAATGTTGATGAAGTGGTCGGTGATAATATGGGCGTAACAGGATTGAAAGTCAAAGACAAAAATACCGGAGACGTGCGTCTCTTGGATGTGCACGGTGTATTTATTGCCATCGGTCACTCACCAAACACCAAAATCTTTGCAGGACAACTGGAAATGAATCACGGTTATCTCAAAGTACAAACTGGGCAAACTGGCAATGCCACGCAAACATCCATCGAAGGTGTTTATGCCGCAGGTGATGTCAGCGACCACATCTATCGCCAAGCCATAACATCAGCTGGAACTGGCTGCATGGCAGCCCTAGATGCTGAACGCTATTTGGATGCACTGTAAACCCAAATCCAGCTTTTTTCTATCAGGATTTGGGTACATGTCATTTACTCAAATCCATGTTTGAAGATTAAATCAAACACAGCCAAGTCCGCAGTGCCGCCAACATTGTTGTCATTATTATTACTGTTGTCGGGATCAAACTCACTGGCATTGACTTTGCCATCAAGATAAAAGACGCCTGTTGAGTCAATGCGGTAGATTAAGGTTATATCCTCTTGTAAAAAACGACCTAAAATTCCGAGTGTACAGTTCATTGTTGCACAATTTTCACTGTAGGTATTTACCAGAGTTAAATTCGTTGGTGTGGCATAAATATTGACATTGGTGCTGTCGTCTATACCACTATTGATGGCTCTGAGGTTGTATTCAACGAATTGTCCTTGGTAGTAGGGTGGCGGTGTAAGGAGGGTTAAGGTTGTAGAAACATCAGCTGAAGCCCCAAGCGACGAAGTCATAATCACTTCATTATTACTCATGTCGGTGTCGGTTTGACCCGCTGTGACAAATGCACGATGGGAAAATGAGGAGCCATAACTACCAAAGGTTGGAGCAAAATATTGAGCCGTCACATGCACCACGCTGTTAGGAGCCATATCAGGTATTTCACAGTAGGAGTAGAAAGTACAGTAAGATATACTTATCACACTAGCACCATCTATGCTTGACCATAATTTTATATTGGATGCCGCTTGAGAAAGGGTTTTAATTGCGATATCGTATTGTAAATAATCTTCAGAGTAATAAGGTCCGCTTGTTATTAAATTCATGGTGACGACCAAATCTGTTTGTGTGACTCCACCGTTATTGCCTTGGTCATCGGTATTGTTATTGGTATTAATATCCACCAAATTGCCGCTTACTGTTGCTGCCAAATCAAATTGATTGGCAGTTACCGTTGCATTAACATTGATGGTGCGACTTTGCCCATCGTTTAAAGCATTAATAATGCAGCTTTGACCAGCAAAACTATCGCAGCTGTTGTAGGCAGTTGTTTGTAAATTTGTTTTGGTAAAATCAAGTGTAATATTGGTGGTGTTATTGTTGCCATGATTGGTTATGGTCGCAGCATATTGTACACTTTGCCCATTAAAATAGGGAGGTGGTGTGATTAAATCGAGTGTAACGCCTAAATCGGTTCCTTTGGCAAGTGAGTTATAGCTAAATGTTATGGTATTGTTGCTAGGGTTGCTATCGGTATAGGATGATGTGAGACTGCTGTTGGCACTGAATTCCAAATTAAAGTCTGTTTGGAAATTGTATAAGCTCAAGTGCACAGGTAATACAATCTCTTGACCTTCAGCAATAAAGGGAATCGTACAAGGAACGCTTGAACAAAGAGGCGAATCTATACTGCTAATATTGGCATGTACGGTTGTCATATCAAACACCACATCACTGGCATCTGCGGAGCCAAAATTTTTAATTTTTGCTTCAAATACAATTTCTTGCCCCCAAACATAGGGTGGTGGTGTTACAGCGGAGTAGTGCATGATGATATCGGTATCATTGGTGAGTTCAAACGCTCCTATATCGCATTGAACGGCTCGGGCTTCGCCACGTTGGTCGGTTGGCAAGCAATAAAAGGGATCAGCCTGTGCTATGGCATCATCTGAGTTACTTATAATCGCTGAAGTTTCA
>CAZQMH010000134.1:0-1159 GCA_964594435.1 uncultured Alcanivoracaceae bacterium | reverse complement strand
GTTTCAGTTGGCCCACCATTATCCCTAAGTGGCGTAAGATGTGCATCGCCTCGAAAATTAACACTGCCACAGTTATTCCAATATGGGCCTGAAGCAATATTTGATGATGAAAATATCCATGTTGCATTTTGGTTGACACAATCCCAAAAAATTGTATTGGTAGCAGTGACGTTGCTGTTTCGAAAGACGGCAACAGTGCGAGCAATGGTTACATGGTTCAAAACGATGCTGGAAAAATCCGTTATATCCAATACCTTATTAGGGAAGCTTGGATCGTTTATGTCATAGTAGCTATAATATTCAGTATATTGGGTGGAATTTTTTATGTCTATTGTTGATTGTACTGAATGCACCATGCTGTTGCTTTCAAAGGTGCTTGAGTCAATACTCAATTGAGTGCTGTCAACAGAAATTGATTGCCAGTTGTCTTTGAAAGTTGTGGTGCTAATTGTAATGGTACTGTTTTCACCATACACAGATGCGGCGCCATTGAATCCTCTGTTACGTTCAAATGTTGAGTCTTGAATATCCAAAGTTCCGCCCTTTAAGTAAATGGCTGCACCATGAGGGGCAAGTGTTCGGTTGTTGTAGAAAATTGTATTATCAAGTGTGACATGTGCATTGATGATACGTATCGCCGCTCCACCATCGGCTAATGCAGGACGGAAGCCTGCTTGTAACTTAACTCGACGCAAAGTTAAATTGGTCGAAGCACCAGTAACCTTCATGATTCGGTAAGCAAAATCACCGCTTAAATCCAGTAAGCCACTGCTGGTTTGGGTGGTTATGGTCATGCTTGAAGTGATAACAGGGAGTTGTTCACTCAATGAAATAACCCAAAAATCTGGCGAGATCAACAGATCCGTACCCGAACCAGCAGAACAATTACCGATTGCGGCATCAAAATTCGCACTTTCTATGGCATCTTGCAGCGTGCAACCATTGGGCCCGAAGTTAATAGTCGCTGCAAATACAGTATTACTCAATAATAAAAAAAGTCCTGTTATTAGATATTTCACGCTAAATTCCCCTCAAAATCATTTTAATAGCCCTATCATAGCAAAAAAACTCTTTCCAATTGTGACAGAATTCTGACAATGTTCTGAAATTGGTGTAAATTTATCACTCAAGCCCAAATTGTGTGAATAATAGGCACTGA
>CAZQMH010000133.1:232-7707 GCA_964594435.1 uncultured Alcanivoracaceae bacterium | reverse complement strand
GAGTTGTTTTGTAAAATTCATAATATGTGGCTTGAATTGAGTCAAAAGGCATAAGTATTACCCAAATCCCGATAGTGAATCGCAACAAAGAGTATTACATGGCAACGCTGTGCCGTATAGTGGCAAGCGAGCGAGGCACGTAGACATCAACTCGGCGTTTGCAACTGTAGATAAGGTCCAGTTCTGGCAGTTTGTCTTTTAAATCACGCCACATTTCGGGGTGGTACGTGCCGCCGCGTTCAGGGGCGATGTTTTTAATTTTTTTGTCGATTATATCGCAACATTTTTCGGGAAATAATTCTTGTGGTAGTTTGCTTATGCTTGTTTTGATGGTTTCATTGGTTTTGATGGTTTTGTAGATGTTTTTGGTAAAATCTCCACCTTTAATGCGTTTGAGGCGAACTTCATCTTGGCTGAAATTGCTTATTTCGAGTTCCAATGAATATTCATCATCTTTTGAGATTATTTGAAAAATCACATCCAAATTACGGTTGAGAATTAAACGATTCATATCATTAAGTGGTAAATGCCAGTCTTGCTCGATTTCACAATGCAATAATGCAATCCATTTGGCAGAATATTCACCCAAAAAGCCGGCGTATTCTTCTCTTGTTTCGCCATCATCGACATTGACTACGACTTTTTTGTTAATGTGGTGTTCAAGAATTTGGTCGTATTCTTTGCCGACGGCTCCAATAGAGGTTGAGCCAACTTTTTTTAGGTGTTTTTCATTGGTTTTTATTAAATCGCCAGCACTGGATTTGAAGCGGTTGAGAAAAACACCTAAGGTTTCACTGAAAGCATCTTGGAAATTGCTGATAAAATTTCTAAATTGCCGAATCCCTCGCCGCACATGACCAGGACTTGATACTTTTTTGATTTCTTCTAGTCTTCTTTTCTTGTTTTCAGGTGACAATTCATCATGGTAACGTAAGATGACTTTTAAATTATCCAAGTCATTCTGGTAAAAAATATAACTATCAACCCACGCACCACCGCTTGATTGGTAGGGTTTTGAGAATAATAATTTCAACCCGTTGCTGTAAATTTTGGCATTGCCCCACATTCTTTTCTTGTCTCGACGAACAATGGTGATATGAAAACTCCGAATGGATTTTAAAACACGATCAAAGTTTTGCACGATTTTTGATAATAATGCCGTGAAGAAAATGATAACAACGGTAGCAACCAGTATATTGTCCATATTTTTAAATGAATTAATTAAAACCATGAGTATAACATTTATCAATTAAATAGTTGTTTTCTTTAATGACAAATGCGGTAAAAAAGAGGATAATATGCACTCGAATTTTCAAGGTATTGGTGAAATCTTTCCAATACCAATCACATAAATGAGGTTTATACATGAGCAATTCATTAAAGACCGCCACTACATTGACGTGTAATGGCAAGGACTATCAGATACATTCACTGGTTGAATTAAACAAAAACTACAATGTTGCACGCTTGCCGTACAGCTTAAAAATACTATTGGAAAACTTATTGCGACACGAAAATGGTGTCGATGTTACGCTTGAAGACATCAAGGCTTTGTGTAATTGGGATGCAAAAGCCACGCCATCGACTGAAATCGCATTCACACCTTCGCGGGTGGTTTTACAAGATTTTACGGGCGTACCAGCGGTGGTGGATTTAGCCGCAATGCGTGATGCCATGAAAAACTTGGGTGGTGATGTACAAAAAATTAATCCGCTTTCGCCAGCAGAGCTGGTCATTGACCATTCGGTTCAAGTCGATAGGTTTGGCAATATCCGTGCCGAATCAGAAAACGAAAGAATTGAATACCAACGCAATATGGAGCGTTATGGTTTTTTGAAGTGGGGTCAAACGGCGTTTGATTCTTTTAAAGTTGTGCCTCCAGGTAATGGCATCGTGCATCAAGTGAACTTAGAAAAATTAGCTCGTGTAACTTTTGGCACCGAAAAAGATGGTGTATTGCAAGCTTATCCCGATACCGTTGTGGGCACCGATTCACACACCACCATGATTAATGGTATTGGTGTGCTTGGTTGGGGTGTTGGCGGTATCGAAGCCGAAGCAGCAATGCTTGGGCAAGCTATTTCCATGTTAATTCCACAAGTGGTTGGCTTTAAACTAACGGGCAAATTACCCGAAGGCACCACTGCCACCGATTTGGTCTTGACCGTGGTGCAAATGCTACGCCAACACGGTTGTGTCGGTAAATTTGTCGAATTTTACGGTGATGGGCTGCAACATTTGCCGCTTGCCGATAGAGCAACAATTGCCAATATGGCACCAGAATACGGGGCAACTTGTGGTATTTTTCCCGTAGATAAGGAAGCCATTAAATATTTAGAACTTTCAGGACGAGCGGCCGATCAAATTGCCTTAGTTGAGGCTTATGCCAAAGCCCAAGGCATGTGGCATACCGCTGATACGCCTGATGCGGATTATTCATCCACGCTTGCATTAGACATCAGCACGGTTGTGCCCAGCATTTCAGGGCCAAAACGTCCACAAGACCGAATTATTTTGAGTGAGGCAAAAGAAAAATACCAACACTTGTTTGCCGACATGGAAAAAGGACGTGACAAGAAAACCATCGCAATCAAGGGCGAACACGAAGACTTTGACTTTAAAGATGGCAATATTGTCGTTGCCGCAATTACCTCATGCACCAATACCTCAAACCCAGCGGTCATGATTGGGGCAGGTTTGTTAGCCAAAAAAGCCGCTGACAAAGGTTTGCAAGTTAAACCTTGGGTCAAAACTTCATTGGCACCAGGTTCTCGGGTCGTGACCCAATATTTAAAATCCGCAGGCGTGTTGGATGATTTAGAAAAATTAAACTTTTTTGTTGTGGGTTATGGTTGCACCACCTGTATCGGCAATTCAGGCCCATTAGATCCAGCTATTTCCAAAGCCATACAAGACAACGATTTGGTGGCAACTTCGGTGTTATCAGGCAACCGTAACTTTGAAGGACGCATTCATGCCGATATTAAGATGAATTTCCTCGCCTCTCCGCCTTTGGTTGTGGCTTATGCGATTGCAGGAACCATTGATTTTGATTTGAACAATGATTCATTGGGCAATGACCACGAGGGCAATCCAGTTTATCTCAAGGACATCTGGCCATCTGCTCACGAAGTGGCTCAAGCCATCCAAGCCAACATCAATCCAGCCATGTTTGCCCAAGGATATGAACGAGTCTTTACTGGTGATGAAAAATGGCAAGCAGTTGAAACAGTACAATCAGAAATTTTTAATTGGCAAGAAGACTCAACTTACATCAAAAATCCACCGTATTTCGATGGCATGACCTTAGATGTAGGCACAATTGATGATATTCATGCTGCACGTTGTTTGGCTCGGCTTGGTGATTCGGTTACAACCGACCATATTTCCCCCGCTGGAGCGATAGCCGAAGACTCCCCCGCTGGCGAATACCTAAAAGAAAAAGGCGTAGCCAAAGCCCAATTTAATTCCTACGGTTCACGACGTGGTAACCACGAAGTGATGATGCGAGGCACATTTGCCAATGTACGTCTGCGAAATCAATTGGCTCCTGGCACCGAAGGCGGTTGGACCAGGCACCAACCAAGTGATGCAGAAATGTCCATCTTTGCCGCATCAGAAATTTATGCCAAAGAAGGCACACCATTGGTGGTGATAGCTGGTTCGCAATACGGCACAGGCTCATCCCGCGATTGGGCAGCCAAAGGCACCTTATTATTAGGCGTAAAAGCGGTGATTGTCGAAAGTTACGAACGCATCCATCGCTCCAACTTAGTCGGCATGGGTGTTTTGCCATTGCAATTTAAAGACGGACAAACCGCCGATTCATTGGGCTTAAGCGGTCATGAAACCTATGAAATCACAGGTTTAGATAACGGCAATTCCAAAACAGCCCACGTGGTTGCCAAGACCAATGATGGCAAGAAAACTGAATTTGATGTGTTAGTAAGAATTGACACCCCAAAAGAAGTGGAATGCATGCGTCATGGCGGCATATTACAATATGTTTTGAGGCAACTGGCTTAAAAACCATTCCAAATCCCGATAGGTAATCGCAATAAAGCACCTGTGCTCTCATCGTGATTACTCTTTCGGGATTTGGGTATTTTTACTGGAACTTTAAGACAGTTTCAGCTCTTTTAATCATATTCAACCTATGTTCAATTACTTTTAACTTGAGAATTTTCTCAGATTTGTTTGGGTCAAAATTCAATTTCGCTAATTTTTCAGCGGTTTTTGCCGTTTTGTCTCCGCCTTTCCTGCAAGTAAGAATATATTGACATTCTTTTGTTAAGGGGATTTGTAACTCAGTGTTTATTTCCAATAGTAATTCAAGCATACAAAATAGACCTCGTAGTTTTAAATCGATTCGGGATAAAACACTTTGTATTGTTTTGCTAACTGAATAAGCATGAAGGGGTGACACAAAAGCTATTTGTTTGAATGAGTTCGCTAAGCGTTGAAACGTAATCCATTTCTCGTCTATTAACCTGACAATTGCATCTGATAAGCACTTTTCATTCAATCTGCATTTATCAACACTTTCTACATAGGCATCTAGTGATGTTAGATTTGCATCTTTATCTTTGGTGGTTAAACCAAATGCTAGTAACAAGTGAGTTGTAGGAGAATAAACATAAAGACTCTTAAACAAAAAATAAAAGCAACCATAAATTGGATTATCTTTGCTACTAGACATATTAATTCTTGCTAAGATTTGCTTTATTAAAATTGCAGAAGTATATTCAAGATTTGATGGCATAAGAGTATGCAACCACTTTGATTGCCATTCTGTTGAGTGGGTGTAATACCAAGGGTATGAAGTTTTTATATATTTTAATAAAAATACAAGTGGTATATTTCTCCAATATTTATCTTTGCTACCATTGAATTGTACTATTTTTTTATTATGTACAATATCCCAATCTATTTCTGAAAAATCATACTCTTTTACTTTTTCTAACGCTATGCTAGAGGGCTTAAATGAAAGTTGTAGTTGTTGATAAAACCTTTCAGAAAACTCAAAAACTTTAAAAGTTTCTGAAAAATTTTGTAGTGGATTGATAAAATATGCAGCCGTAAACCACAATTCATAATCATACTTGTCTGATTTTCTCAATGCAAGAGTACTTAAGCTTTCACCCAATACATAACGAGCTAATCGCCCAAGCTTTCCTTTAATTTTTTGGGCATAGTTTAACGCAATTTTTTTTTCTTCTGGCATCAATCTCATTATAGAAATACAAAAATCCCATTTGTCTAATGGTAAATTTAGTTCTATAAAAGCATGTATTCTCTTAACCCAGAGTAATGGGCGTATCCAACCACCTTTGTGAGTGGGGGTTGAAAATAATTGAAAATATTCATGTCGTAACAATCTAGAGTTAATATTTGTTAATAATAAGTCTAATAGTTCAGATATTTTTAGATGGTTATTTCGTTCTATTGTTATTGGCTGATTTGTTTGTAATAACCAATTTAATAAAAGTTGTTTAACTATCCTTTGAGTATATCCAATAAAAAAACCTACAATACTTTCATGTGTGTTGATATTTTTTTTTAGTCTTTGCACAAGCGGTGCTGAAAGTTTTTCAAAATCTCGGCATTTTCCTATTGGAATTCGATTTATGCCATCAAGTATTCGGTCTAAATCTTCTGTCCCCATAACACCTTCAATAGCTGAAGAAATTACTTTAATCAATTCCTCTATTGAATTAATTGGCTGAATTTCTTCACACTCTTTCATGATAGAGTAAAGTGGAAAATTTGCGTTAACATTTTTTAATCGACCATAGGTTTCAAGCTTAAAATCAATCTCGTCCAAGCCTGCCATTTTTAATGAATTCTTAGGCATATCATTTATGACATTTACTAATTTTGCAACATTCACTATTTGCAAATCATTAACTGGTTCTTTTTTTTTAATTAAAGCAAATAAATCAGATTTTAGTGATGGACTGACAAAATCTAAAACTTTTTCAATTTCTACTTTATCCTTATCGTTTAATTTGCTTTTTATACGATTTAATATTTCTAAGGAAATAGCTTGCACATCAGTATTATCGTGTTGCAGTGCCTGAACCAGTGGTCTTATACAATCCTTTGTACAATCTTCAACTTGCATTAATATAGTGTCTATAATTTTCAAAGAAGATACTGCATTCGCTTTTGTTTTTAAATAAAAAACATTTATTATTTCTCTTAAAACAAGATGATTATTTAATAATTTTTTATTTTGCAATAAAGATACAACTTTCAATGCAAACTTAACTACAAATGCTATTTTATTACTTAATAATTCAATATATTTAAGTTGATTCATTTCAAGCTCTTTAATACTTGGTTGAAGCAAGTCATGTAGTTTTATAATCCCAGATTTTTGGTTTTGCTTAATATCCATATGTAAACTAAGCAGTATCTTATTGAAAAGGTTTTTTCTATCAATGATACCCTGCTGACTCAATTTAAATATTGCTTGAATCCAATTTTCATAGTTTTTTGGTGTTTTGTTTTGATAGAAATAGTAATAACCTTCTCTTAGGGCAAAATTGGAGAAAACGTTATGTTCAATTTCAAAAAGCTTCCATATGAAATCTATTAATCGCTTATCTTTCTGAACTCGTTCACTAATAGGCAAATACTTTTCAGATTTTGATTGTCTATTATCCTCAGCCATAGAGTCTATGAAAACATAAATAAGACGATTTGACTTTGGATAATGACAATAGCCTTTGTCTACCCAATTAAAAATTTCATAAATTGAAAACTGTCTACCTTCTGTGTCCAAATTATACTCCAGCCACTTACCTAACCATTTAGGTTTTCTATCTTCAAGAATTTGATAAAGTTCTTTAATGTAACAATTATAGGTATCTGTTTCTCTTTTTATGGTTGTTAGAGAACACATTGCATAAATCGCGAGACTTGCATTTTGTACTCCTGAAAAACAACAGCTTTGATTTCTCTTACGTTTTTTAATTAGTTCTTTAACATATTTAGAAACGTCAGAATTAACTTTTATATCACACAAATAACGATGCAGTTTAACAGCATGAGCTGCAAGTGTTCTTCTTTGATCCTCACTGAGATTCTTACATTTTTCAATAAGTTTTTTACCATTTTTCATTAATATTAATCTTTCTAATTCATCTTTTGTCACGGATCTTTCTCCATTAAATCTTCAAATAATTGTGCAGCTAAGATATGTTTACATATGCCTCGTTTTCCTTGGTATTTACTAAACCATGGGCATGTACAATAGTTTTGAGCATCGCCAAGTGTAACGCGATGTTTAACTTGTGTTCCTGGTATTTCGAATACTTTTGCTGTTTTTTTATTTGATAATCGCTTGATTTTGCCTGTTTCAATAAGTTTTCGGGCATTTTTTAATCTTGATTGCAAGCTTTCAACTTTTTCAAAATCAAATGGCAATTGACGATAATAATAATGCTCTTCAAAAGCATCATATCCAATTA
>CAZQMH010000133.1:0-222 GCA_964594435.1 uncultured Alcanivoracaceae bacterium | reverse complement strand
TTAATCCACGTGATGCCAATATGGACAAGGCATTTGCTACTTGCTGTTGTGGAATCGATGTTAATTGGCTAATTTTTATTGCTGTTGTATTGGCTTGCCACAAGAGTTGTGCTTTTACGTTGTTGATAAGCTTTTCATCTGTTGATTTAGCTAGATCCTGCAAAAGCTGACCTTCCCCAGAAAATCCACGGAAAACTTCAGGGCTAATCATTAAAAAAAATG
>CAZQMH010000132.1:5457-7841 GCA_964594435.1 uncultured Alcanivoracaceae bacterium | reverse complement strand
AGATAGTTAGCATCGTAATATCGTGGACGTTCAGTCCCCAAAGACACAGGGCGAGCAATAAATCCATTGTTATCATACAAAATACTGGTGTCTCTGTTGCGATTATGAATAAAACTAAACTGTGAGAAAAAACCCAGTCGAGGCTTGTCTTGCAAGTAAACATTGGCAATAAACAAATCATCTTTTCGCAAGGCTTTGCCCAAATCATTTAAGCCGCTGTTGGTGTCTTTTTCAAAACGCCTAAATAAAGCAAAATTGTACTGCAATTTATTATTATTCCTTGTTCCAAACAAACGAACTCCAAAGGGTGAATCTTGGAATAAAAATCCACGAAAATCACTGGAAAATGGCTGAATCCCAAAACGAATACTGTCAAAATCATAGTTGTCGGAAACATCACGTAAATGCTTGTCAATAAATAAGGCTTGAATACCAATATGATTATCGGTGCGTGTTGTGCCTTGGTCAGGGTCGATGTTTAATCCTAATATTTCATCAATGCGTGTGTGGTTATAGTTGAATACGGGTATAAATCGGTATTCGTATTCAGGCGGCTTAAAAGTGGTGTCGCCCTTGTAATAGACAAATTCCAGAGCTAAATTTTCGTTCACTAAACTTTGATTGTAACCACCAAATTGATCAATTTGTCCTGGATTATTGGTACTTTGTCCGCCTACGGGCGTTGCAGCATCTCTTTTTTCATA
Source organism: uncultured Alcanivoracaceae bacterium (assembly GCA_964594435.1). Classification (GTDB taxonomy): domain Bacteria; phylum Pseudomonadota; class Gammaproteobacteria; order Xanthomonadales; family Marinicellaceae; genus NORP309. The sequence continues at coordinate 7,137 of CAZQMH010000132.1, read as the reverse complement.
CACGGTATCGGAAATTATCCCCAAATTAAAAAACCAATCTTCGCCATGAATGGGGCGATCGGCTTTTAAGACATTGCGATTATAAGGGTCATACCATCGTTCTTTGTAACCCAAGGCTTCAACAATTCGCCATCTGTCGGGCACGGGGATTTTCGCTTGAAACTGGTCAGAGCTTGGACGAGGAACGGGTGAAAAAGTACGCTCCACATAGGTTTTTGGTTTGACTTTTTCCTCAATAACAATCACTTGTGTTTCGCCTGTTTCGGGATTCACTTGAACTTGTTTGGTGTTGCAATCTCGATTGGCAGCTCCAGCTCTTCTTCTTTTGCGTTTGCCTTTTTGTTTGGCCTGTTCTTGAGTGCAATCAATTTCGTTTGTTTGTGATTTAATTGGTGGGCTAAAGACAGATAAAGAAAAAACCAGTGTAGAACAAAAAAGCCAAGATGTAATTTCTATTTTCATGTCCTTCTCCTATTTGCCACGACAAACATTTTGTTCGGATGAACCATTAAACGGCGAAAACGGGCATTGCACAAAGCGTAAGCGTGTGCCTTGCGGTGTTAAGTTATCGGCTCGCATGGCAGCAGGTGCGTTGTTGATACTGCCTGATAGTTGTATAGCGGCATTATGGAGGCCTAAAAAAGCAATCATATCATCCTGATCGACACCATCTCCTGAAACACCGATGCCACCAATGAGTTGATTGCCACGATAAATCGGCACGCTTCCTGGAAAAATTTGTATGCCATTGGCTAATCGAGCGGAAGTGGTGGATGTGCAGACATTATCCACATCCGTTCCTGCTGCCGCTGCCGCAAAAAGCACATGCTGAATGATTTTATTCATCACCAAGTCAAGTTGCAAGCCAGTGGATAAAAAGCTCCATTCATTATTGCGAACAGACTTGCTTAATGGTCCATGTGCATTTTTTTCAATGCCATCAGCATAAAATGGTCGAGACAGATTTCCACCAGCTCGGTCAGAAAATGCCGTGCCATCACTGAGTGCATTATTACTCACAAAACTTTTTACTGCGGTGACATAATCAGGTATGGCAATGGTTTCTTTTACCATTAAATTCGTATCAAAATAATTGGTTGGTGTGGTGAGGTTGTTAAGAAAAGTGGCGGCATCGGTATTGGAGAAGAAAGCCGCTGTTCGTGCTTTTTGTAAAGCCACGTCCGACCCAAAAACAGGCGCATCTGGCGTTCTTACCATTGCCAAATTATTGCCTTGAGAATCAACCACAGCAATGGTGACTTGTGCTTGTGAACCCAATGGTTGCCGAATTTGTGCTCGTGCTCGATTGGCGACATCTAACGCAGCTTTTAAGATTTCTTGCACTTCATTGGCAGAAAGTGGAGCAACGGAATTAATGAAAGCGGCATCATTACCAGCTTGAGGCGTAAAACGATTGGTATCGGTTTCATCGACAAAAACAAAGCCATTTAAGCCGTTATAAAGGGTCGAATCGGCACGGATGCCTGATTCTTTATGACCAAAAACCATGCCTCTTTTGATGGTGCCGTCGGTGTAAGCATTGACCGCAATTAAATTGCCAACAGTTGGTACAATGGTATCAAAATTAGTACCACTTGGGGAAATATCGGAACTTAACGTATCGCTGTAACGCAGGGTTTTGCCATCGACTGTGATACGGTTGGCTCTGATTTATAAAGG
>CAZQMH010000132.1:0-5447 GCA_964594435.1 uncultured Alcanivoracaceae bacterium | reverse complement strand
ATCCGGGTCCATTCTGATTTCTACAGGAGCATCAAATCCAAATGTCGCGGCTAAGGCAATTTCTTCATCGTTGTCTTGGTCAAAATCCATGATGTTTTTATCAATGGAATAAATATTGTCCGAAATAACACCCACACCACCGACAACTTTGCCATTTTTGTACAATGGAAAGCCACCAGGGTCGGCGGATAAGCCCAAGGGTGAACGTTGTGGTCCTTGGTTTTTTGTTGGGTCATAACGCAATGCAAAGTCAGAACAAGGCAGTTGGCTAAATTGTACGCCAAATAAAGGGCCTGATGGTTGATTTCTTTCCCCTGGATTAAAGTGTTCTTGAATAATTTGCCCCGCTGTTCGGGTCGAAAAAGCATTGCCAGAACTGGATAAATAAGCCCCAGTTATGGCTTTGGCAATGGCAGCTAAGGCATCACCATCAGCTCCAGAGGGTAAAACAATGTTGTCCAAACCTTTTTCAACCACAGCAGGTACTGCGGACGTCAATGTGACTTGTGTGTCAACACCATTCATGCGGTAAACAGCCAACACATTACCAACCCTGTCAACTACGGCAATGGTTGCGAATTGTCCACTACTTTGAGCTTGACCAATAGCTTGAGCGAGAACTTGTTTGACGTTGTCGATTGACAAGTGATTGTTAGACGGAGCAGGGGGGATTCTTATCGGTGTAATAACAGGAAAGTCATACGGCGGCCATTGCAGTGGTGCATTAACAAAATAATGATTAGGTTTGAGCACGTTGCTGAGTTTTGTATTAACTTCATTTGCCTGTGATTGTTGTGAAAGACCTACTAGGGCAAACACTAATGACATCATCACAATATTGGTTTTGCTAATCATTTATTTCTCCTCTCTCTTTTGCTTGTTCAAAATGAAACGCATGGCAACGTGTACAGGTCAGTTCGACACTGCTTTTCTTGCCTTTTTGATGACATTCGACACACTTTTCTATTTGTGGCATGGCAATGTCTTCTGCCTTATCTGACTCTTTTACATCATGACAATTGACACAAACTTCTTGGTCACTTTTGTGCTTAAAACTAAAATGACTGACATGATTGAATTGTGCTTTTGAGTACCAGTCTTGATTAATTTTAATGGGTTTAACCAACCATTTATCCATTAATTCATTGGTGTTGTTGGTGGTCACTTCATGACAAGTAATACAACCACTTTGGGTAAATTGAAATTGGGCTTCTTTGAGGGCTTCTTGACGACCACAATCCAAACTGCTGCCTTGGCATGTTGCCTTATTGCTGTGCTGACCTACAATGCGTCTAATTTTTTTCTTAGAGCGTTGTAAACGTAACTGAGGGTCGGTGAATTCGCGGATGAAATGTGCTTCTAACATAACAAAAGCGGCACGTAAATTACCGTGTGGCAATTCAATATCTGGATTAAAAACATCAAATGTCAATTTGTGACAACTGCGACAATCCTTATCCATTGTTATGGGCTTAAAGTGTTCCTTATCATCTTTTAACTGGTGACAGTTTGCACAGACTAAAGATTTCCCTGTTAATTCATCCTGTACGTGCTCTCCATCGAGATGAACTTTGTGCGAAAACTTTAAATTTGACTGTTCTTTCATGGTTTTATTTAACTCAAATTTGGGTCTTATCCGCTTCCATTGATAATTCCCATTTTTTAATTGCGGCTGTATGAGGCTTAAACGAAAAGGAGGGTGATTTTTTGCATCAAAAGCTGTTACCATTTGTACTGGATTTTTTTGCCGTGACCCTGGGTTTTCGTATTTTTGTATGTTTTGATGACAATTGACGCATAACTTATCATCAGTTCGTGTAATTTGTGCGGGTTCATTATGCTCTTTATGGCAATTTTCGCATAAGAATTTATTGATTTCTTTTACCGCTGGGTGCATTTTATTCACATGTGCACCAAGATTTTGGTGGCAACTTAAACAGAGCTTGTCTTGTACTTTTTCAAAAGGGTTAATATGACAAGTTTGGCAATTATCACCAATCTCTGGTATGCGATGAGCCATTGCCATGGGTCCTGTCAGCCATGATTTATCCGTGACTAATGGCAAATCTTTTGTATTTTTGTTAAAGTCAGGGTGGGTGAAATTCAAAAAGGGAACAAGCAAATAGATGGTAATGATAGCAATAAATAAAAGATAGGAAATAAGGCGTAAAGTGATTTTGTTTTTCTTTGCATCCTTATTAATTATCTTTTTTGTAAGTGTTGCTTTTCTGTTTGAGCGAGATAAACTTATTGCACAATCAAATCCAGCTGGTACATTTATTATTTCTAAGTCATAAACGCCTAATTGATAAACTCTGCCTTTTTGCAATACGCCTGTAGTGTGTGATTTGTTTTGGGTTATTATTTTTAAATCATTTGAACAATTAAATTTTGCTCTGTTTTCATCTTTTGGCTTAATGGTTAGGCTGCCAGTTGCAAGTTCTTCAACCAAAACATGGGCATTTTCGCTATTGCCAAGAATTAATTCATTTACATCAAAATCTAAATCCTGATACTCCTCAGGACTGCCATAAACTGATTTTCTAACTAAAATAAACATATATAAATCTTACCAATAAATAAAAACAACAAGAATGTGAACGATTAAGGCCGCTAACAACGCTACCGTTAAAGGGATGTGAAACAATAGCCAAACTCTGAGGTAAGCTTTAATTTGTAAGTTTCTCTTAATGATTTTTAATAGCCTTTGCCGTCTGGAAAACTTGCTGAGAATTTTATCCAGCACGGCAGCTTCTGTATGATTTATACTGTTGGGCAAAGTCGATGCTAAAAAATCGATAACTCTTTGTTGGTTTTTATTCGACAACAAGTTATCGGCAAGTGCTTGAATTTTTATTTTAGAACCGTCTTTACCTCTTAATTGCGAGAATAAACTGCCACCTATCTTGGTATTTTCTATAGCACTTAATATTAAAAGGCGAATTTCAGCACGGCACGAACTTGAATTGGTTTTTATTTCTTCATCAAGCTGAGCTAACTCCTGCAACCACTTTTCTTGCGAACCGCCGTTGTTATTTTTTGACATAACACTGGGGTAATGCAAATAAGCAAATAAACCATAGAATCCAGAAAGTACAACAGCAATCATTAAAATATAAGCCAAGGTATGCACATTCCAGCCAAGTTGAAATGCGGCATGCAACGAGGCAATTAAGAGCAAACTGGAACCTAAATAAATATGTGCAGATGTCCAGCCTTGCACGGTTCCCATTCGTGATGAATAGCTTCTTTTTCTTATGCCCAAATAGGTCAGCAACAAAATGATAAAAGTGGCAAAAGTTCCCAGCGTATAGCCTTGCCAAGTGCCGCCGTTAGCGGGTTGTTCAATGCCTTGGGTTAAATAAATTATCAGGCTGATAATAATTACAACCAATGCTATAAAAAGGTATCTAAAATTTTTATATTTCAATAAGTTTTGGTACATTGTTATCTGCCTTCAACCAAGTCCACAAAACTATTTGGGCTTATTCTTATGGCCGCACCAGTGGGACAAGCTCTGACACATGCAGGGCCTCCTTTTAAGTCCTTACATAAATCACATTTGACGGCTTTTTTGCCCTTTGCTTTTGCTTTTGCGTTGATAACAGGATTTTCTGGCTCACCAGGTCCTGTGCCTAAACCTAAAAACATCCACGCAAGCAAGCCTGATTTTTTTGGCAAATCATAACTCATCTTAATAACATCATAAGGGCAATTGGTCTCGCAGTTGCCGCAGCCAATACACGATTCATCAATAAAAACCTCACCATCATCAGCCCTATGAATGGCGTCAGCAGGGCAATCCTTCATGCAATGCGGTTGTTCACAATGGCGGCATGAAATTGGAATATGTAATCCAGCAAAAGAGTCTCCTTGCTCGCGCTGCAAGCGTGCTATGCCTGCATGGGTTTCGGCACAGGCAGTTTCACAATTATCACAAGCTACGCACAAGTTTTCATCAATTACCAATGCATTTGTTGCTTCCCCTAAACCTTGTTTGAGCAAAAACTTGTTCACATCAACAGACTCATAAACCGAACCCATTAAGTTAGATTTCTTCATCAATTGAGCCAAGTTTTTTTGTAAAACTTTGATTTGGCCTTTATTGGATTTTATCAATATTAAAAACTGCTGTAAATTTATGCGAAAGGCTTCCACCCTAACGGCCGCCGCCGCGGTATGTGTTCTAATTGGATTACCCATTAATGCCAACTGCCCAACTAAATCACCTGACTGCAATTGTGTTGTAATGCGTTGATTTTCAGATACACCTTTGGCTAGTGAAACCGTACCAGAACGAATAAGGTATAAGTGTTTACCCTTTTCTCCTTCTTTAAAAAGGGTTTCATTGGCTTTAAATTCAACCATTCTAACTGTTGCAGCCAATGCAAGCATTTCTTTTGAGGATAAATTCGGGTTAAAAGCCTCTTGCAGGGCTCTAACGGTAGATATACGATTGATGCCTTGTGCGACTTCGTCGTTTGAATTCATCAGCTTCAACATAATACGACGTGGCGTTTCGATTAAAATACAATCGTTACCAGCAATGGCATCGGCCTTTCTTGGTCGTCCTGATAGCAGGCTCATTTCACCGAAAAACTGCCCTGCTTTTAGTTTAAAGCTCTTGCCTTCTTCAGTGGTTAAACTAACTTCACCTTCAACAATAGTATAAAATGTATTGCTGTAATCTTCCTTTTTGAAGATTTTATCACCCGCCTTAATTAGTTTGGTGAATTTACTGTAATTCTTGGCTTTGGCAAGTTCTTGTTTCTTATTTGCCTCTTGGTAACCTTGTTCATCCAAAGCAATAACAATATTACTTTCTATAATCAATTCTCTAAATGCCAAAGCATTCATGCGTTTAAACATGGGAACACGCTGTTGGTATAACTCTAAAACATCTTGGGCATCCATCACATAGGGTAACAACTTGAATTGTTGTTCGAGCAAGGGGTGATCGGCGGGTTTGATTTCTTTGCCATGAATAAACTCAATGACATCATGACCTTGGTTCATCGCTTGTTTGATTAATGGATAACCGCCCAATGCTCCAATTATGTAAAGACCTTTAACATTGCTTTGGTAATGATTGTCTAAGTCAGGAATGGAGTCAGGCTTGTCATTTGGGAACTTAACACCACAGGATTCGACAAAGCGACGCGGTGCAATTGCACCTAAACGAGCAATTACGCAATCACATTCAATAAGCAAGTCACCCTCGGGTGTGTCTAGTACAATCGCACCTTTTGTATCGACGGAATGGGGCAACTGCAATGCTTTAACATTGGTGCTGTATTGGCAGAAAAATTTATTGGATTTGTTATTAATTGCTGATAAAACCGCATTTAAGTTGCCTTCTTTGGCACGCGTAAATCCGTTTCTTCTGTTTATGATATAAAGGGTATTGTTTTGTGCTAAACCCAAAGCAATTTCGATGGTTGCATCAC
>CAZQMH010000131.1:0-7863 GCA_964594435.1 uncultured Alcanivoracaceae bacterium | reverse complement strand
AGACGGCAATCAAAATATCTACCATTTAATTCAAGGCAGAGGTATTCCCAGTATTAATATCATCGGCTTCCAAAAATTTATTGATTGGGAAGTGTTTTTGGATCGCTTGCTCAATGCCAATTATTAATACCTGTATCGTTTCACAACACTGCTGTTTTTATTCTTCACGGATACGGTGTTGTTTTATAAAGTCCTTAACGGCTTGTAATTCGATTTTGTCTAGCTCATAAATGGCAATTTTCTCAGCGGCGTGGTCGGCGGCTTTGTTTTTTGCTCGGGCTTTGGCTATGACGGTATCGTGTGCGTTATCATCAGTTTTGTACAATTGGTGTGCGGCTTTGTGTTTTTGTGCCAGTTCCGTCTTGCCCATGGCGGCGTACAGTTGAAACAAGCCAAAATGTGCATCAGCCCATTCGGGGTTGAGTTGTAAAACCTGTTGGTACAGTTCCAAAGCCTTGTGCTGCCACTTGGTTTTTGTTTGAGCTTGGCTAATTTTGCTGAGCTGAAACACGCTGGTGGCATACATGGTAACAAATTTGTAATCTTTTGCGAAGTCGAAATTGGCATCTTTGGCATTTTGAAATTCTGTGGCGTACACTTGTTGAAATTTTTCTACCGCTTTAGCGATAAAACCATTTTGCAAGTCAATAATGCCAGCAAAGTACGCCAGTTGCCAAGTGTAGCGAAAATCTTTGATTTTGGCAGCTTGGTTTAAGGCATTTTTTGCTTGCTCCAATAAGCCTTGTGCGATATAGGTTCGGGTTAAATTAATCCAACCTTCACCACGTTGCAGCTGTGCCACTTTTTTAAATGCGGCTTCGGCTTGTTTGTAGGCTTGTTGTCGCAATAAACCGATGCCATAGTCGTTCCACCTTTGCCAATCTGCCACGATGGGTAATTGACTACTGGCTTGTGGGTTGAGTTGGATGTTTTGCGTGGTTTTTGCTAATGTTAAAATCGGTAAATCGTTAAATTTACTGTGCTCGCCAGTAAAATAACGGTAATAAATGGTATCAAATTTACGGTAATAAACACTGGCCTCTAACGTGATTTCACCTGTGAGTTCGGCAGGAATGTCCAAAGCATAATGCACCACGCTGGCAGCACCTGGTGGGATGCCATGATTGTAAAGTGCGGTAAAAATATCCTCACCGTTGCGACGGTCGATGCGGTTGCCGTTTTTGTCCAACACCCAAGAATTGATAAAATAGGACCATTCATCGACTCGACCATCATCTTGCATACCGCCTGATGAGGCAATTAATTTGCCATCGTGGTAGGCGTTTAATTCGACCCAGACTTGGTTGGAGTCAGCCGTGCCTTGTGTGAAAGCATGACCGAGTTTTACTGTGCGTACGACGGTTTCGATTAAATAGCGTTTGCCTGCACGCAGTTCGATTTTATCGGGATTAAGTGGTGCAATCAGTTGACCTGTTAAATCACCATCTTCTTTGATGCCAAATATATCGACCGAAAGAGAACCAGGCAACAGGGCATTGATTGGGTCGGGTTTTAGCTTGTTAAGGTAACGAATGCCAGAGTTTGCGGCTTCAAAATAATGGCTGTGCACTTGCCCTTTGCCTGTTAAAGATGCCGTGATGGCACCAAAATCATCAGAGTCTTGTAGTGGCATGTGGCAGTCAGCACATTTTTCTTTGGCTTTTTTGGGGTAATAAAAACTGGCAACCGCATGTCCAGAAACTCCTGATAAGAAAAAGGAATCGTAATGGTTTTGTCCGCGTAACCATTTGTAATGATTGAGTGCCTCTGGTAGGGCGACTTTATGGCAAACGCTACAAAATTCAGCTTTTTTATGCAAAGGTTTGAGGTAAGATGCCTTATGGAAATCGGGTTTGGCTTTGACTAATGTTTCATTAATCCATTGCAAAAACGGTAGTTTTGAATGAGTAAAAGGGTATTGTTCAGGTATGGATAGGGTGTAGGAACCATTGCCTTTGATGGAGTTAATGTCGCTAATGGCATGGCAAGCGGTACAGGTGATGCCCGCCTGTCCTATTTTAGTGTGGCTGAAATCTTGGTCTTTGTCAAATTCACCACTGAACAAAATCACCGGATCATGGCAGACGGCACAAAGTTTTGCGGCATCGTGGTTGCCATCTCTTTTTTGTAGAAATTTTCGGGTGTTATTGATGGCAAAAGAATAGGATTGGTTGTTGAAACTGGAAACTTTATGCACCGAATTCATCCAACCTTGGTGAATGTCGGCGTGGCATTTTTGGCAGTAGCGATTGTTGTCTAAATCTTCTGCTTTGATTAATTCGTTGGTGCTGGTATGGGCAAAAGATGGGGCAAATAATGGATTGACGGCATCATGTTTGAGTTTTTTTGGAAAAATTGTATCTTGTTGCAGCCAAAGCATGGTTGCAATGGTGAAAAGTGTTGCCAGTAAGGTCAATTTGGCTGGTTTCCAGCCTAACGATTTTCCTGCTAAACGGTGCATAATGAAAAGCCAAATAGCGACTAAAGGCAAAAGCACATGTGCCCAATAGAGGAGCGTTCGCCATTGGGTGTTTTTGATTTCAAAAATACCGATGCCTCGGGTCAGTAACAAACCGCTGACCAATAACAATATGGAAAACAAAAACAAGGCGTAGCCTGCTTTTATGGCTCGTTTGTTGCGTCTGTTTTTGGTGTTGCCAATATGAATTATGCCATAAACGATAACAGGAACAAGTAATAACAAGCCCAAAACCAAATGGGCTAAAAACATAAAAAGATAGCTGGCATCTTGAAAACTGGCAGATAAATACCATTCGGCAAAGGTAATGCTTGTTAAATAGAGTGAATTAATAATTAACAAAGCAAAAAGGAAAAAAACGATTGTTAACAGTATTCGTAGTTTGGGTCCTACCGCTTTTCTTGGGCGTTTTGGGGTTTTTGTTGGCATTTTATTTTCCTGCTTTGAAACGGGTGTTGTATTTTTTATTTAATTGTTTGGCTTGTTGTGATATTTTGCCCGTTGCGGGAATGGGATGCAAGGTTTCTCCATCTTTGGTTAAAATGTCCATGTCTTTTGCCCAGCCTGAAAATTTTAACAGAAAATAGCGTTGGTAACCTGCTTTTAGTTCGGGTAAGTTGTCTTGAAAACGAAATGCTATCGACTCACCTGCTGCAATTATGGCTAAAGCATTATCACTAGAGCGAACCAATGGCGTAATGTCGCCCAATTGGGAGTAGTTTCCTTGCATGTAGCGTGTGTCCCAAAAAGTTTGTGTTTGTGAAAAATCATATTGTGCAACACGTTGCTTATTGTCGCTTCTTTTGGGATAGCCCAGCTGTTTAAGTTGAGCACTTTGTAATGGTAATGAGTAATAGCTAATATGGTCTGAACTTTTGGGGCTTATGGGTTTGAGCAATGCCAGTTCATCAAAATAGATTTCCATTGTGGTGCGCAGGCGTAATTTATGCGTGGTTTGTGGTAGATTAATGGCGACACTAGCGGAGCGTGGCATACCAGCGGGGTAGCCAAATTCTGGCAATAAGACCTGCCACTTACCATCGGCGAAGTATTCTAAAGTAGGGGCTTGAGCAACCTTGCCAGCCTGCCAAGCGGCGAACATGGTTTGCGAATAGCCGTATTCCACCCAACCATTAAAAATAAACTGGTAGTTGCCAGACAATTCTTGGGTAAATTCCATGGTAATAACTTGCTCATCAACGATACCTAAAAAGCGTGAATCTCGGTTTTCTAGTGCTATCGCAATTTTATCTGTGCTGTGGGCTTGTTGGGTGACTGTTTTGCCTGATTTTGTGGTGATGATTTGTGGCTGGATTTTGTTTTTTGCAAAAACCAATTGACCCGTGACGGCAGGTTTCCCTATTGCCATGCGTTCATCAAGTGTTACAAGATAGTCAAGCGGCACGTCTATTGCTTGTAATTTAAAGGCATCGAGATAGGCGGATTCTTCCATAGGTTCGGCGAATTGCAGTAAAAACGAACCTGATTTTGCGGTGAGCTGGTTCGCCTTTAACAGATAATTCTCCCAAGGTCGTGGTTCGCCGTACTGGTGTCTGCCAACGGCAAAACCAATGCCACCAACGCCTAAAACATCGCTGATAAATTGGTAACGACCCTTGTTGTAAGCAAATATGACAGGGCATGAGGATAACTGTCTTTGGGTTTCTGTGATTTTATTAAAAGTGCGGTTGGCTAAATTTGCTTCGGTTTGGTAAACACCGTCCGACCATTCCATTTCGAGGTAGTTTATCGGAGTGTTGTTGCCTGAGGCGATGGCTATGGGTTGGTAATCTTGGTCGTTACCGCTGAAATTAGAAAAACTATCACCGTTTGCATAAAATTCTTGGTTGCGTAAAATAAATTCTGTGCCTATGCCTGAATAATTTGAACGTACCGAATTGGCATCATCTTCTTTTCCTGAAAAAATAAACAGCATAAAGGGTGAACGATTTTTTGTTGCCGCACCATACATCAGTTTATTGTCGGCACGGATTAATAATTCAGGGCCGTTGCTGTTGTTGAGGATTTTAACTTGTTGCAGTTTTTTAATGCTTATGTCTTGCAGGTGTTTTCCTTGTGCTGAAAAAAGGCTGAGACCTGAATTGTTCTGGGCTAATATTTCTTTTTCACCATTGCCTGTGCTGTCAAGCAGCCAAAAATAAGAAAAATTCATGTTTTCGATGCTGTTTGTATGCAACATGTGTTGGTTTTGCAGGTTAAATTGCCAGCGTTGCAAGTCGCCATTTTCCAGCAACAATGACATTTCGGTCATGCCATCACTGTCGTTATCACTGAATGCCATCGTCTTTATTGGGCTGTTCAGTTGTGAACTTGTTATTGTTTTATAATCCCACATGCGATCATTTTGGAGGATGATAAAGTTGTCTTGAGCCTGCAAAATAATATCCACATCACGATCATTATCAATATCTTTGGCAAAAATTGCCACAAAACCATCTGTTTTAGATAGGTGCGTTTGTTTTGAGAGAGGGCTGAAAGTTTTATTAAGGTTGTTGTTCCATATTTCAAATCGACCTTTTTGCGATAAAACTAAAACATCCAAGTCGCCATCATGGTCAGCATCAATTAATCGTACCGCTTTGGATTGTTGCCCATCAAAACCATAACTGTGCATGTCAACCGCTTGGAAGCCTGATTGGGTCTGCAAGTATAATTGGTCGTGCTCACCGGCAATGTAAACATCGAGAGTGCCATTGTTATCAATATCACCCCACGCTAGTTTAGAGTCTCCTTGCTTTAGTTTAATTGATAAGTTCGGTATTTTTTCTACTTTTGAGGTAAAATTTTTATAAATATTAAGTTGCGAATCCGATAGAGTATAAAGTTGAGAATTTTGGCTTTGGGCTAAATTGATAATGCCAAAATTTTCTACTTGCCCTAAGTTTAATGTTTGCAACGGTTCAAAGTAGGGTGGTTTGTTGTTGCCAGAGAAGAGCTTTATGTTTTGTTTGCCATAGCTTTTGGCGTTGGCTTTATCACCCATGCGAGTGTATTTGATTTCGGCTAAGCGTGCTTTTGGGTTTTTGGCTAGTTTTTGGTAAGCATCGAGCATTGATTTGGCTGTTTCTGCTTTGCCAAGACGCTGGGCAGCCATAAAACTGCCATAATAAGCACTTCTGAGATAGCTGTCGGCTGCTATCGATTGTTGGTACAAATCAAGGGCTTGTTGCACCTGCCCATTTTGCAAGTGGCATTGTGCCAAAAAGTACAAGGCATAAGCATCGTTTTGGTCATTTTCCACTACCGTTTTAAAGTGCGGCATGGCTTGGTCGCACAAGCCTTGGTTAAAGGACAAAATAGCCACAATATAATGAGCAACAAGGTTTTGAGCGTCGGTTTTGACCAAGTTTTTGGCGATTTTTAAAGCTTTTTCCTCATCTTGGGGTTTTTGTCGGTTTAATAAAGCAATAGCATAGTTCTGTTGGGCTAAAGTCCATTGTGGGTTTTGTGCAACCAACTTTTCAAAGCTAGTGACCGCCTTGGCATAATCAAATAAACCCATCTCGCCAACACCTTGATTGTTGAGGCTGATAGCTGTGGCAGAGAATTTAGGTTTGCTGGATGAATTTTTGGATGGTTCTTTGGTGGCGGTATTGGCGACAGTATCGGTCGTGGTTTGCAAGCGAGCTTGCTCGCTATCACTTTGATTGCCACAAGCTGACAAGAGAGCAGTTATGGCAGTTATAATAAGTAATAAAATTTGGAGTTTATAAGTTTTTTGCATCATCAATTCTTTTGTTAAGTGTTTCAATACTGGGAATATTTTTATCGCAGCCAAAATACTGTTTTTTTGAATAATTATAGGCACCACTTCTAAAATGAGCCAAGGTGTCATGACCTTTTCTTCTTTGTTTTTCGGCTCGTAATGCACCGATGTCAATAGGAGCAACCACAACTTTCTGTCCAGAATTTTCCCCGCAACTGGCAAGCGTTCGACCATCATAATCAACAATCATAGAACCGCCTGGCCATGAAAATGGCGGGTAATTTTGTAAACTAGCACCTTGATTAGCCGCCACCACATAAACCATATTTTCCAATGCTCGGGTGCGATTGACCAGAGACCACCAGTTCATTGGTTCCGTACTGCCCCACGGATCCATATAAGCAGAAACACGGTTGATGACTTCCGCTCCTGCAAAAGCAATTTCACGAATGCATTCAGGAAAAAGCCAATCGTAGCAAATGGCAACACCAAGTTTGCCGATTTCTGTATCAACAACAGGAAAAAGTGGTTCATTGTAACCAGGCAAATCCGCTGGTGAAGTATGCACCTCCCAAGGTATCCATGTATTAACTTTGCGATATTTGGATAAAATACCCTGTTTGGAGATTAATAAAGTTGTATTAAAGACATGCCCCGGATAACGCTGGTCTTTTTCTAAAAAACTGGCTGTTTGGATAAAAATATCGTACTTTTGGCAGAGTTTTTGGTAATTGTCGGTAAAATCATTTGGAATTTCAATTGCCAATTTATCATGTAACTCAGCAGCACTTTGGTAAATCGGAACTTGGTGACCAAATTCGGGAAACACGAATAAACGCACATCAAAAAAAGGCTGATAGCCACTGATGGTTTGCTCAATCATCTGGCACATGGCTTGGCAACGGCTGGCTATTTCACAACGCGACTGTGGTGCTTTGAAATCTGTTTGAATACTGGCAGCGTAATACCTCATGAAAAGTCGATAGCTTCTAAAGAAAGATGGGGATTTTAACATATTTTCTTTGCCAACTGCCCAGATAATGACCCCAGAAATCGTAAAATCATAGCAAATTCTTTATTTTCCCAAATCCCGATAGAGAATCGCAAAAAGATTACATGTAATGGCCAAATCCACAACCTCTGTGATTAGTTAACTCTATCTATAACGGCATAGGTCCCTTATGTCACAATACGAAAATGCTCACAAAGAAAACAATTTAGAATTAATAAAAAAAATAGATTGGGATATATACCTTTCACGAGAAAAACTAGATAAGTTTACATCGAAATATGTATATCCTGGTTGTAATAAAAACTTGATAGCAAAGTTTAGTTACGAGTTATAGAGAAAATATAATCGAAGGGGTGTGCGGCTGAGCCAGGTCGTTCATTCAGGTGAGTGAAAGTCTCATATCGGAAAGGTTGGTAAGGCACTAAAGTAGCAATCATCGGGCAGGCGGGAGTAATCCCAAATGTTAAGCACGATGAAAAATTAACACGGGTCAAGTGACTTTTTTAATAACATTGATATACCCTATATAAACAATTCAAGAACAAAAATCTGCGTAATCGGTGTAATCTGTGGAAAAATAATAAAACATAGCTATAATTTAACCATGCAGCAACAAGCCTACCAAATCTGTTGCCAAATCACATG
>CAZQMH010000130.1:0-7880 GCA_964594435.1 uncultured Alcanivoracaceae bacterium | reverse complement strand
AGCCGTTTTGTATGATGGACGCACGGGTAATAAATTTGATAGACCTGTTACCACAGGCTATATGTACATGTTGAAACTCAACCATTTGGTCGATGACAAAATGCACGCCCGTTCAACGGGTCCTTATTCACTTGTAACGCAACAACCATTGGGCGGTAAAGCTCAATTTGGTGGTCAGCGTTTCGGAGAGATGGAAGTTTGGGCATTAGAAGCCTACGGTGCAGCCTATACTTTGCAGGAAATGTTAACGGTTAAATCCGATGATGTTGTGGGTCGAAATCAAACCTACAAAAATATTGTCGACGGTCGCCATGAAATTGTGGCAGGAATGCCTGAATCATTTAATGTTTTGGTCAAAGAAGTTCGTTCACTTGGCTTAAATATAGAACTCGAAAACGATTAATCAGGAGCACAGGAGAAAATTATGAAAGATTTATTAAAATTATTTAATCCGCAAAAAGAAGTCCAAGACTTTGATGCGATTAAAGCCAGTCTCGCTCAACCTGAGTTGATTCGTTCGTGGTCTTTTGGTGAAGTTAAAAAGCCAGAAACCATAAATTACAGAACCTTTAAACCTGAACGTGACGGTTTATTTTGTGCCGCAATTTTTGGACCAACAAAAGACTACGAATGCCTCTGCGGAAAATACAAACGCATGAAACATCGTGGTGTGGTCTGTGAAAAATGTGGCACAGAAGTCACCTTGTCAAAAGTTCGCCGTGAACGCATGGGACATATTGCCTTAGCAAGTCCTGTGGCACATATTTGGTTTCTAAAGTCATTGCCTTCACGTATTGGTTTGATGCTAGAAATGACTTTGCGTGAAATAGAGCGAATTTTGTATTTTGAATCCTTTGTCGTCACCGATCCTGGAATGACAGACTTAGAAAAAGGCTCATTGCTGACCGATGAACAGTACGCCTCAGCAATAGAATCATGGGGTGATGAATTTAAGGCGAAGATGGGAGCCGAGGCAATTTATGACTTATTAAAAGAGATAAACCTTAGCAAGCAATTGGTACAATTTCATGAAGAAATTGAATCCACACGCTCAGTGACAAAAATAAAACGTCTGTCAAAAAGGATAAAACTCTTTGATTCATTTGTTAAATCGGGCAATCGCCCAGAACACATGATTATGACAGTTTTACCTGTGCTGCCACCTGAATTACGTCCGCTAGTACCATTGGATGGCGGTCGTTTTGCAACTTCGGACTTAAATGATTTGTACCGTCGCGTCATTAATCGGAATAATCGTTTGGGTCGCTTGCTAGATTTGCACGCACCAGACATTATTGTCAGAAATGAAAAGCGTATGCTACAAGAGTCGGTTGATGCCTTATTGGATAACGGCAGAAGAGGTCGTGCCATTACGGGCAGTAATAAACGACCACTAAAATCTCTTGCCGATATGATTAAAGGTAAGCAAGGTCGCTTCCGTCAAAACTTACTGGGTAAACGTGTGGATTATTCTGGACGTTCGGTTATCGTGGTTGGGCCAACCTTAAAATTACATCAATGTGGTTTACCCAAAAAGATGGCATTAGAACTGTTTAAACCTTTTATTTTAGGGAAGTTGTTGCAGTACGATTATGTTTCAACCATCAAAGCAGCCAAACGCAGTGTCGAAGACGAAACCCCTGAGGTTTGGGATATTTTAGCCCAAGTCATTCGAGAGCATCCGGTAATGCTGAACCGTGCACCAACTTTGCACAGATTGGGTATTCAAGCCTTTGAACCTATTTTGATTGAAGGCAAAGCCATACAATTGCATCCTTTGGTTTGTACCGCATTTAACGCTGACTTTGACGGTGACCAAATGGCGGTTCATGTACCTTTATCCATCGAAGCACAGCTTGAGGCTCGCACTTTAATGCTGGCAACAAATAATATTTTATCACCAGCCAGTGGCGAACCTATAATTGTACCATCACAAGATGTGGTTTTGGGTTTGTATTACATGACTCGTGAATTGATTAATCAACCAGGTGAAGGCATGATTTTTGCCGATACCGATGAAGTGCAACGGGCTTATGACAATAAACAAGTAACATTGCAAGCAAAAGTTAAAGTAAGATTGACCTCAACGACGGTTGATGATGATGGAGAAGAACACAAAACAACCAAGATTGTCGATACCACAGTTGGTCGCTCCTTACTTGACAAAATCATGCCAAAAAACTTGGATTTTGAACATATCAATGTGGTCTTGTCCAAGAAAAATATTTCTAAATTACTCAACACTTGCTACCATCAGTTAGGCGTTAAGGATACGGTGATTTTTGCCGACCAACTCATGTACACAGGATTTAGGTATGCAACGTATGCCGGCATGTCTATAGGTGTAGATGATTTAATTATTCCAGATGAGAAAAAAGTCATTTTAGAGGAATCTGAAAAAGAAGTACTCGCTATTCAATCTCAATATTCTTCAGGCCTAGTTACAGCTGGCGAACGCTACAACAAAGTGATTGATATTTGGTCACGTGCCAACGAAGAAGTGGCAAAAGCTATGATGTCAGCATTGGGTACTGATGAAGTCATTGATAGAGATGGTAACAAAGTGAAACAAGATTCAATGAACTCTGTCTTTGTTATGGCAGACTCAGGAGCCAGGGGATCGCCTGCTCAAATGCGTCAGTTATCAGGTATGCGTGGATTGATGGCAAAACCAGATGGCTCAATTATTGAATCACCAATTAAAGCCAATTTCAGAGAAGGCTTAGACGTGATGCAATACTTCTCGTCAACTCATGGAGCACGAAAAGGATTGGCAGATACGGCATTAAAAACTGCAAACTCGGGTTACTTAACTCGCCGTTTGGTTGATGTGGCACAAGATGTTGTCATTACCATTCCCGATTGCGAAACTTTAGAAGGCATGAATATGCAAGCTATAGTGGCAGGTGGAGAAGTGGTGCAATCATTAGGAGACAGAGTGCTTGGTCGTGTTGTTGCAGTTGATGTTTTTGCCAAAGAAGGCGATGAAACACCCGTTTTGGAACAAGGTCTGCTTATTGATGAAGAATGCGTAGCAAAAATTGAAGCGCTCGGTATTGATACGCTTAAAGTTCGTTCACCTATTACTTGTCAAGCCAAAACAGGAATTTGTGCCAAATGTTATGGACGTGACTTGGCTCGCGGCAAGTTTGTAAGTATTGGTGAAGCTGTTGGTGTCGTTGCGGCTCAATCAATTGGTGAGCCTGGAACGCAGTTAACCATGCGTACCTTCCATATTGGTGGTGTGGCATCGAAACAAGCAGCCAATAACCAAATTCAAATTAAGGCCGATGGTGTTGTTAAGTTACATAATATCAAAACGGTTAAAAACAAAGACAAAAAGCTGGTCGCCATTTCACGTTCAGGAGAACTTTCTGTGCATGAAGCAGCAGGACGAGAAAAAGAACGCTATAAAATCCCTTATGGTTCAATCATTGGCGTCAATGATGGGGCCAAAGTGAAAGGTGGTGATATATTGGTGACATGGGATCCACATACTCACCCGATTGTAACCGAAGTTGCGGGTGTTGTTAGCTTTATTGATTTTCAAGATGGCGTAACCGTTAAAGAACAACACGATGAACTTACAGGTTTATCAAGTTTTGTTATTACCGATCCAAAAGCTCGTGGTAGCAAAGGCAAAGATATGCGTCCAATGGTACGCTTAGTTAATAAGCGAGGCAAGCCAATAATGATACCAGGTACAGAAATACCAGCACAATATTTCCTACCACCTGGAGCAACCATTAACATCAAAAGTGGCGATGAAGTCAAAGTAGGGGATTTCTTAGCAAAAATCCCTCAAGAATCATCAAGAAATAGAGATATTACTGGTGGTTTGCCAAGGGTAGCGGATTTATTTGAAGCCAGAAAGCCAAAAGATGCAGCACTGCAAGCAGAAACCGCTGGTGTGGTTTCCTTCGGCAAAGAAACCAAGAGTAAAAATCGTTTGGTTATTACTCAAAAAGATGGCGAAACAGTCGAAGTGCTGATACCAAAGTGGCGTCAAATTATCGTTTTTGAAGGCGAGCACGTAGAAAAAGGTGAAGTCGTAGTTGAAGGCGAACCCAATCCACATGATATTTTACGTTTGCAAGGAGTGGAAAAATTAGCCAATTATTTGGTCAATGAAATCCAAGATGTTTACCGTTTGCAAGGGGTTGGCATTGATGATAAGCATATTGAAACCATTATTCGCCAAATGTTGAGAAAAGTTGAAATCAAATTGCCAGGGGATTCCGATTTATTAAAATCAGAGCAAGTCTCCTTGAAAGAAGTGATGGCAATAAATAAAGAGATTAACAAAAAAGACGGCATACCCGTTGATTTTCAACTGTTGCTATTGGGCATAACCAAAGCCTCATTGGCAACCGAATCATTTATTTCAGCGGCATCATTCCAAGAGACCACCCGTGTCTTAACCGAGGCTTCTGTTCGAGGCACCAAAGATTATTTGCAAGGTTTAAAAGAAAATGTAATCGTTGGGCGACTCATACCCGCAGGTACAGGTCTTGCCTTTCATCAGGCTCGAAGAAAAGCACGTGAAACAGATTTGGAATCAAGTTTTGCCGAAATTCATGACCAACAAGCAGGTGAGGAAATCTTATAAAATAAAGTAAACAAAGCAAGAGTCGATGAAATATGAATAAATATTGAAAAATATTAAAACAGTTCTTGACTAAAGAGGCGGTAATCACTAAAATCCCGTTTCTAAATTTCGACAGGCCAGTTTCTGCTGGTCTGTCTTTTGTTTTCTATAGAGTAAAGAAAAATAATATGGCAACGATAAACCAATTAGTAAGAAAGCCAAGAAAGCCTAAGGCATATAAGACAAATGTTCCGGCTTTAGAAGCTTGTCCACAAAGACGTGGCGTGTGTGCTCGTGTTTATACCACGACACCTAAAAAACCAAATTCAGCACTGCGTAAAGTCGCTCGTGTGAGATTAACAAATGGCTTTGAAGTCACCAGTTATATTGGTGGTGAAGGTCATAATTTACAAGAACACAGCATCGTATTGATTCGTGGTGGTCGTGTAAAAGATTTACCTGGTGTACGCTACCACGTTGTTCGTGGAGCACTCGATACAGCAGGTGTAAATGATAGACGACAAGGTCGTTCTAAATACGGAACTAAACGTCCGAAAGGATAATTAGAGTATTTCAAAGAAAAATCTTTGAGAGAAGCAAATAAGGTTAAAGAATAATGTCAAGAAAGAAAAGTAATTTTAACAGAAGCGTCCTACCAGACCCAAAATTTGGCAGTGAATTGATTAGTAAATTCATGAACATGGTTATGGTTGATGGAAAAAAATCTGTAGCAGAAAAAATCATCTACGGAGCATTGGATGGATTAGTCGCCAAAGAAAAAGGCGATGCCATTGAATTATGTGAAGCTGCACTTAATAAAGTCAAGCCAATGGTCGAGGTGAAATCTCGCCGAGTTGGTGGTGCAACTTACCAAGTGCCTATAGAAGTTCGCCCAAAAAGACAAATGGCATTAGCTATGCGTTGGTTGATTGAAGCGGCACGTAAACGTGGTGAGGATGGAATGCCACAAAGACTGGCTGGTGAATTGTCGGATGCAATACATGACAGAGGATCTGCCATGAAGAAACGTGAAGATACTCACAAAATGGCAGAAGCTAACAAAGCTTTCGCTCATTACCGTTGGTAATTAAGTAAGAATAACGACAGGAAAAAAAACGTGGCAAGGCAGACACCAATACAAAGGTATCGTAATATTGGTATCATGGCACATATAGATGCAGGCAAGACCACAACAACAGAAAGGATACTGTATTACACAGGAGTGTCACATAAGATAGGAGAAGTTCATGACGGCAATGCCACAATGGACTGGATGGAGCAAGAACAAGAACGCGGCATCACCATAACATCGGCTGCCACAACTTGTTTTTGGACTGGCATGGAAAAGCAATTTGAGTCACATCGTATCAATATAATTGATACACCAGGACATGTTGACTTTACCATCGAAGTGGAACGCTCGCTTCGAGTTTTAGATGGAGCTGTAGCCGTTTTTTGTGCGGTTGGTGGTGTAGAGCCACAATCAGAAACTGTATGGAGACAGGCAAACCGTTACCAAGTGCCACGTATTGCATTTGTTAACAAAATGGACAGAACAGGAGCTGATTTCCAACGTGTAATTGGTCAAATTAGTGAAAGATTAGGAGCCATAAGCGTACCTGTTCAACTGCCAATAGGAAGTGAGGAAGACTTCGTAGGATTGGTAGATTTATTGAAAATGCAAGCCATCTATTGGAAAGATGAAAATATGGGAATGGAACATGAGGTTAGAGAAATCCCAGCAACAATGCTAACCGATTGCGAAGCAGCAAGAGAATTCATGATTGAATCAGCTGCTGAGGCCAACGATGAATTGATGGATAAATACTTGGAAGAAGGTTTATTAACAGATTCGGAAATTCTTCAAGGCTTACGACTGCGTACAATAAATAATGAAATTGTATGCTGTTTGTGCGGCTCTGCGTTTAAAAACAAAGGCGTGCAAGCGATGTTGGATAAGGTTGTAGAATTTCTCCCTTCTCCATTAGACGTTCCTCCGATTACAGGCATTATAAATGCCAAAGGTGATGTAGATGAACGCAAACCAGATGATAAAGCACCGTTTTCGGCATTGGTTTTCAAAATAGCAACGGATCCATTTGTTGGAACCTTGGCTTTTTTGCGAGTTTACTCGGGAACAGTTAAAACAGGTGATATGGTATATAACCCTATCAAACAAAAGAAAGAAAGAATTGGTCGGTTGTTGCAAATGCACTCCAATTCACGTGTAGAAATAAAAGAAGTTCGAGCAGGCGACATTGCAGCCATTGTTGGAATGAAAGATGTCACCACTGGAGAAACGCTATGTGCGGCAAATTCAGTGATAACATTAGAAAAAATGGAGTTTCCAGATCCAGTCATAGCTGTAGCGGTAGAACCACGAACAGCGGCAGATCAAGATAAAATGAGTCAAGCCTTGGCAAAACTCGCACAAGAAGACCCATCGTTTCGGGTTAAAACTGATGAAGAATCAGGGCAAACGATTATTGCAGGTATGGGCGAATTGCATCTTGATATTATTGTTGATAGATTGAAACGTGAGTTTAAAGTAGATGCTAATGTCGGAAATCCGCAAGTAGCCTATCGCGAAACCATAACTCAAAGCGTGACCCAAGAAGGTAAGTTTATCAAACAATCTGGTGGCAAAGGACAATACGGGCACGTAAAAATTAGACTTGAACCAATGGATCAGGGTCAAGGTTATAATTTTGTCAATGAAATTAAAGGTGGTGTTATTCCCAAAGAATTTATACCAGCAATTGACAAAGGCATACAAGAACAAATGCAAAATGGAGTATTGGCAGGTTACCCTGTGGTTGATTGCAAGGTAACACTTTTAGATGGTACATTTCATGAGGTAGACTCCAATGAAATGGCATTTAAAATTGCCGCATCCATAGCATTTAGAAATGGAGCATTAGAGGCAAAACCCGTCGTGTTGGAGCCGATAATGAAAGTGGAAATCATTACCCCTGAGGAATACATGGGCAATGTAGTTGGAGATGTGAATAAAAAGAACGGTAACCTAGAAGGAATTGAGGATTCTGTTTCTGGTAAGGTTATTAAAGCTTATATTCCACTTTCAAAAATGTTTGGTTACGCTATGGATTTGCGGTCAGCCACACAAGGTCGAGCTAACTACTCGATGGAATTTGATCATTATGAGATAGCCTCTGATAATGTATTCAATAAATAAAGAAATAACAATATAACATATTTAGCAAAAGAGAAATTAAGATGTCTAAAGAAAAATTTGAACGCAACAAACCGCATGTAAATGTGGGCACAATTG
>CAZQMH010000129.1:0-7908 GCA_964594435.1 uncultured Alcanivoracaceae bacterium | reverse complement strand
GGATTTTACTATCAGGATGCTTAAATGTTGCAGAACTGTTGGTTAAATAAAGGCCGGCACTTTCTCACTTATATTATAGGCAAGGTCTACCGGCCCCATAGATATAAAAAGGGTCAAAAAAATAGTGTTATCCCAAATTGCAATTTCTATATCGGGATTTGGGGATAAAGAAAATGAGATGCTAACCTATCTCAGGAAATTAATCGTATAGAGCCACTAGCAAGTAGCGAAAGTTCTTTGGATTGAGGTTTTTCAAGAACAGCCAAGCCGTGTTTGTTTACTCCCAAATAGCGAGCGTGCCATGTTTTATTATCTTGGCTAACGGTAACAGTTTTATTGAGACACATGTCTTTTTCGTGCCAAAGCGGTAAAATATTGTGCAGTTGTGATTGGCTAAATTCTTGAATTATTGTATCTATTTGATAGATTAATTCACTGATAAATGTTGAACGTTTGGTATTTTTTATCGAAATATTGGTACTTTTTTGTTCAATACGGTTTAATTCGTGTTTCTGCAGTTGCCAGTTTATGCCGATACCGATGGTAATTATTTTGCCGTTTGCATGAGGAGAAATATTTATCAAAATACCCGCTGCCTTCTTTTTGTGCAAAAAAACATCATTACTCCACTTCAGTTGCAGCTGCGTTTGTCCAAAAACAGCAGCCGTTTTGATAATTGCAACCGCAATGGCAATGTTCAAGCCAGCAAGAGCTTGGTAACTTATGGCTAAGTGGTAATTCATACTTAATAATATGGCTCTGCCAACAGGAGCATGCCAAACAGACGACTGTTTACCATGCCCTTTGCTTTGGTATTCGCACAAAAACACTCCTGCTTTTTTAGAGTCTTTAGCAAGCTCATAGGTGGAAGGCAGGGAAAATTGAAAAAACAGCGGCAATTCTATGTTTCTAGAACGCAGATTTTGCAAAATAATCGCACCATCCAATGCATCAATTGTATAATGATGAGAGAAATAAACGCCATCATAGTGCAGTTTTAAGCCCATATTGGCTAATTGCTTTATTAACAGCAAAATTTCGGATTCATTTAAAGCGAAATCGTGCGTGATTTGTTGCAAAGCTATTTTTTTTTGACTGACAAAGGCGTCAAAAAGACGTTGTAAGACCGTTACTTTTGTATATTCTTGATAATCCACTGTTTTATGTCCATGATCTCATCCATTGATACGCCGTGTTCAATAGGATAACTGTGAAATTCAACCGTATAACCCGCTTTTGTTAATCCGTCTTTAGCTGCCGTTCCCAGCACAAAAGGCACGACAGGGTCATGCGTGCCGTGTCCGATAAAAAAAGGCGTTTTAATATTGTTGCGGTTTTTGCTGTTTTCTAAGACATCAACAAAGGGAAAATAACCCGACAAGGCAATCACACCCGCTATTTTTTTGTTCAAACGCACACTGCTATGCAAACACATGGCAGAACCTTGCGAAAAACCAGCCAAGACTATTTGTTCGTGTTTAAAGCCTAAGGCAACTTGCTCGTCAATCAGTTCATGAATAAGTTTTTCAGAATGTTCGACACCTTTTTTATCGGCACGTGAGGCTATGTCCATGGACAAAATATCGTACCAGGCACGCATGACCATGCCACCGTTAATGGTGACAGGTATTTTATTTGCATGAGGAAATACAAATTTAATAGGAAAGTTTGGGATGGCAAACTGTGGCACAACAGGAGCGAAATCATTGCCATCGGCTCCCAGCCCGTGTAACCAGATAATAACCAGTTTTGGGTTGTCACCTGTTTGTTTAACTATTTTTTCAAGACTCATGGTTTTTTCTCTGTGTTTTTTGTGGTTGAATTTGAGCGTTCAATTAGCTTTAATGTTGCATCTGAAATCATGGTAAAAAGCAACCGTTTTTTCGTTAGTTTCTGTGTTAAATCTAACGGAAAAAAGGAAAAGTTTACCGAATATTTTTTCCAGTTCCTTAAAGAATTTGAGAAGAACTGTGGCTTTAAGTTGAGGCTCGAACGAAGCTCTTGTATAACCTGTTGGTACTGCTTTTGGGTGATACCAGCCTGGGCAAAAATACTTAATCGTGCCAACAAACCACCCAAATAAGTTACCTGCAAAGAAATATTTTGTTTTATTGGGAAAACGCATTCTAAAACCAAATGCTTGCCAACAGGTTTGGATTTTTTGCAGAAATTTTTATGTTTTTCAATATCAGTAAGCATATCTTGAATTCTAAAAGCATAAACATCAAAGGAATGAATGCCGATGAGTTTATTGGTATAACCACCTGCCAGTAGCCAGTTTTTTATAATGTTCGCACTTGAGCGTTTTTCTGCAACAGAACCCAAGAGCTGTTTTTTACTTTTATCACGATAGATGTCTATTTTTTGGATGACGACTTGAAATTCCTGCTGATTTTGAAATTCAACGATTTTTAAAGTTTGTTCTAAATAAATGGTGAACTTGCTTGTTTTGCCTTGTTTTGTGATTTCTTCAAGCACATCGGGCTTTATTTTTATGCGGTCCTTTATTTCAGTATTGGCGAACAGTAAAAAATAGAAGGCAGGCAAGCCTTTAATTTTAGCATAGGAATTCTGCAATGTTTGCACCGCTGAATTGATGGGGTGAGAAAGTTTTAGTTCGCCATTTTTTTCATTTATGGCAACAACAGTAACGACTTGACCTTGTTTAAAAAGAGCAGATTTACCTGTTTTGTTTAATTTTGGTTGTATTTCTTGTTTTACCGAATCAAGCAAGGCTTGATAGGATTTTTCCTCTTTTTTGGCTTTATAATAAGCTCGAATATCCTTGTTTTTTGCCAAATGAATGATAAAGTCTTGCAGGGTTTGCGGCGATGAATGGTTTAAGGCGAGATAAGTTAGATTATCACTGTTTATAGGCAGTCGTTCATCGACCTTAGCAAAAACGAGTGATGTGGAAATTAGTCCAATGAACACAAGGAAAAAAAGATTTATACGCATAGTAAATAATTTTAAAAAAGACAATTTTAATCTAATTTAGTGCAATACAAAACAAATGATGATTGATTATTGGGTTAATTAGTGGTATTTTTCACCTTTACGTAACGACACAAGCCATGAAATCACGAACTCTTGCTCTTTTAGCCTTACTTTTTTTCTTTGTTACCCTGTCTTCCTGTGGCAACAAAGGTGATTTGTACATGCCTGATAAAAAATCAGATGACAAACAACAGACCCAATGAAGACAAACATTGCTTTTATAAAAATGCACGGATTAGGCAATGATTTTGTACTGGTGGATAATCGCAACAAACCACACGATTTTAGCACCAAACAAATCCAACACATGGGCAACCGTCACACAGGTATAGGCTTTGATCAATTAATCCTCATCAATCAAGCAGAAGATGAAAACTGTGATGCCAATTATCAGTTTTTTAACCCCGATGGCTCTCAAGCCGAACAGTGCGGCAATGGTCAACGGTGCATCAGTGCTTATTTGCATACATTGGATAATAAGAAAAACAAATTTTGTGTCAACGGTTTGGCAGGAAAAATGTATTCTACCTGCAACCCTGATGCAACGGTTACCGTTGACATGGGTGGCATAAAATCGTGCCGACAAATAGAGAATGACAAACACCTATTGTACCATGTTGATTTTGGCAATCCTCATTTGGTTATGTTGCAAAAAAACATCCAACAAAGCGATTTGATGCAATTGCACCAACAATACAGTCAGCAATATAAAGCAGGAATAAACCTAGAAATTGCCGAAATCATCAACCAAAACCACATAAAAATCCGTGTCTTTGAAAGAGGAACGGGGGAAACACTCGCCTGTGGCAGTGGAGCTTGTGCGGCATTTTATGCCTTGTTTTGGGCAAAACAATTGCACAATCGTGTAAAAGTATCATTGCCAGGAGGACAACTGGTGGTAGAATATCACCACGAAAAACAAAACATTTTCCTTACGGGTGCCACCACCTATGTCTATAGCGGAGAGATAACTTTATGACAACAAAGCAACTGACAGATAATGACATTATCCATTACCTCAACCACAATAAAGATTTTTTTGTGCGCCACCCTGAACAACTGGATGCAATTGAAGTTGATAATAAAGGAAAAGTTGCCAGTCTCATCAACCACCAAGTGAATGTACTCAAACAACGCAACAACCAATTGAAAGGTAAGTTATTAGAGCTCATTCATCATGCTCAAGAAAACGAAAAAATTATGGGACAAGTGTTTGAGTTGAGCTTACAACTGTGCCAAATATCACATATCGCCAATGTCACCAAGCACTTTGGACGTTTTGTGAAAAATTCTTTTGATTGTGACCTGTTTAAAATGGTTTTGCCAGAATACGAAAATTTAGAATCATCCGCCTCTGTTTTGTGCTTGGATGAAGAAAAAGTGGCACAATTCGACACGCTATTTGCCGAATTTAAGAAAAACAGCCAACCAATATGTGGGCGATTAAGAAAGGAAAAGTTAGCCTTTATCTTCGGACAAAGAGCACAGGATATTGGTTCCTGTGTAATTTTGCCTATCGGGCAACACTCTGCCAAAGGACTTTTAGTTTTTGCTAGTTTTGATGATGCACGCTTTAATCCAGATATGTCAACCGACTTACTGGCTAAATTAAGCCACATTTTAGATAAAAAGCTGAGCAAAACATTTCGTCAACAGCAAGAGCAACAAGACAACAAAAATGAACCTGACTGAATGGCAGCAATCCTATTTGCATTATTGTCAGGTGCAAAAAAACCTTGCCGCTTTGACACTCAAGGCTTACGGCGATGATATTGAAGCGTTTATTCGCTCTTTAGAACCACAAAACCCAGCACTAGACCCAAGTGAAATTAACGATGAAACCGTGAGTGCTTTTTTGATTGCCCAGTTTCAAAATAACATCAGTGCTAAATCCATTGCTCGATATCACTCTTCGCTGAAAAACTTTTTTGCTTATATCCTCAAGAATGAGGGCATAAAAAACAACCCTGTTGACTTGGTGCTGATACCAAAAGTACGGCAAAAATTACCAGAAGTATTGGACGCAGATACCTTGACTCACCTCATCAATATTCCTGAGGATTCAGATTTGTCCATTCGTGACAAAGCCATAATTGAGTTGTTTTATTCTTCGGGCTTGCGCTTATCAGAATTATCTGAGCTAAAGTGGCAGGCAATAGATTATCCACAAGCCTTAGTCACTGTATTGGGCAAAGGCAGTAAACAACGCATTGTCCCTATCGGCTCAAAAGCCATAAAAGCCTTAAAAAAATGGCAACCGTTGTCGAGACAAATGGATGCTCAACAAACACAGCATGTTTTCATCTCAAAAAGAGGTGGTCAACTTAAACCCAGAAGCATTCAAGCACGTTTAAAGTACTGGGCAACGCGTCAAGGCCTGTGGGAACGCGTTTACCCACATTTATTGCGACATTCATTCGCCTCCCACTTGCTTGAATCAAGCGGAGACTTGCGAGCGGTGCAAGAAATGCTTGGTCATGCCGATATTTCCACTACACAAATCTACACTCATCTTAATTTTCAACACTTATCTAAAGTTTATGATAAAGCCCATCCCCGAGCAAAAAAATAAAAACGATTTATTCCCAAATCTCGATATAAAAATCGCCAAAAAGCTTAATCATTATATTTAATGGCGTTGAGCCATAGCATCAGTGATTTTATCCAGTATGACATACCAAACAGGGATTAAGATTAAGGTAATGATGGTTGCAAACAAAATACCAAAAGCCAAAGAAATTGCCATTGGAATAATAACTTGGGCTTGCAAAGATGTTTCCATCAACATCGGCACTAAACCAAAAAAAGTAGTTAATGAAGTTAAAAGTATCGCTCGAAAACGACGGGTGCCAGCCTCTAAAGCCGCCTCGGTATTGCTATGCCCTGCGGCACGATAAGTGTTGATAAAATCAACCATAACCAAAGAGTCATTGACCACCACGCCAGCCAAAGCAATGACGCCAAATAATGAAATCATGCTCATGGTATAACCCGTAATCCAATGCCCCAAAATAGCACCCGTTATGCCAAATGGAATAACCGCCATAATTATCAAGGGTTGCGTGTAGGATTTGAGCGGCACTGCCATCAACATATAAATAAACAATAACGCCACCACAAAGCCCTTGCCTAAACCTTCTGCTAATTCTGCCATTTCTTTGGCAACGCCATCAGGAGCGGATTGAATGGAGGGATATTTTTGTTTAAGATTGGCTAAAAAGCCACCCTCTGCCTTAATTTCTGCCATTATGGCATTGGGATTGGCAACTTTTAAATCGGCATCACCCGTTATGGTGCTGGCCCGTTTTTTGTCAATGCGGGTGATGACATCACTGGCTTTGCCCATTTTTATGTTGGCAACACTTGTGAGTGGAATGGCAGTACCATCAGGGAGGCGAATACGCATGTTTTCTAAGCTCGCCAGTGTTTCGCGTTCTGACAAGGGGTATTTTAACATGACCTTGACCTCATCAATTTCGCGTTGCAAGCGTTGAATTTCATCACCGTAAAAGGCTTGACGCACTTGGTTGGCTAAATCACGCTGTGACAAACCCAAGTTCCGACCTCGTTGTTTTAAGGTTAATTGCACTTCGTCCTTGCCATCTTTCATGGAGTTACGTATATCTTCCACGCCATTGTACTGACGGATTTTAGCAGCCAATTCACTTGAAGCTTTTTTTAATTCTTCGACATTTTGAGAGGATAATTTAAAAGCAATTTCAGGACCATCACCAGGACCACCCAAGGCTCGATAAGCCAAAACTTCTGTGCCATTGATAGTGCCTGTGCGTTGTCGCCATAGTTTCATCAATTCATCACTGGTAATCAAAGAATCCTCTTTGACCAACTCAACTAGCACTCGACCATCTAGTTGGTTCTCTTTGACCACCGACATATGCTCAACCACCGCTCCTTTTTGCTTGCCGATTTTTTGCGAATATTCGTAATCAATAGCCAACAAAGATTTTTCCAGTTTGGCAATGGCTTGTTCGGTGAGTGCATCGCTACTGCCCTCGGCCATCTTCACTTGCCCATAAATATAATCGGCAGAAAATTGCGGATTCATAACAAATCGCACCACACCCGTATTCAGCATAACAATTGACAAAGCCAAAATACACACAAAGATTAAGGTTGCCAAAAATGGTCGATGCACCGCTTTGTGCAATAAGGGCTGGTATTTGTTTTGGATAAAATTATTTAAGCCAGCATTAACCGAACGCTGAATTTTTAACAAAAATCCGGGTTGGTCGGTATCAATATCCTTTAATTTCATGTGTGACAGATGAGCGGGCAAAATAAACTTCGATTCAATTAAAGAAAAGAAAAGATTTAAGATTACCACCCAACCAATGGCTTCAAAAAAACTACCAAAAACTGTCCCAACAAACAACAAAGGCACGAAGGCAGCAATCGTGGTTAAGACACCAAAAGTTGCAGGTAAGGCGACTTTTTGTGCGCCTTTGACCACATTTTCGACAGTATGACCTTTGTCCTGAATTTCTTTGTACGAACTTTCGCCAATCACAATCGCATCATCCACCACGATACCAAGCACCAAGATAAAACCAAATAAACTGAGCATATTAATAGTAACGCCCATATAACCCATGACCATAAATGTGCCCAAAAAGGCAACGGGCAAGCCAAGCATTACCCAAAAAGCCACCTTTAAACGCAAAAATAGAGTTAGGGTGATTAATACCAACAAGGCTCCTAAAAACATATTTTTGGTCATTAAATCAATACGCCCATGCACATAATGGGAAATATCCGACCAATGAGCAATGTGCAGATTTTGGTCTAAAGTGGTTTGTTTTTCTGCGACGTATTTTTTAACCTTATCGGTGACCTCAATAATATCATCATCGCCAATGGCGTTGATGCGAATAGAAATGGCTTCTTTGCCAT
>CAZQMH010000128.1:0-7943 GCA_964594435.1 uncultured Alcanivoracaceae bacterium | reverse complement strand
GCACCTAAGAAATCGTCAAAAAGCTTAATCACCAATCAGGTGGATTTAGTTTTTGCCAATTCCTTATATACATCAATGGATTGCACTCTTTATTGCGATTCTATATCAGGATTTGGGTTTAATGAAAAAATATTAGGCAAACCCAAGGATGAAAATGATGCTCGTACCATGTTGCAACAACTTTCAGGGCGACAACATCATGTTATAACAGCCATTGCTATGGTTTTCCAAAAGCAACAAAAAGTGCTACAATCAATTTCTACAGTGCAATTTGCAACCATACCGCAGCATGAAATCGACAGCTATATTGACAGTAAAGAACCTATGGATAAAGCGGGAAGTTACGGTATTCAAGGGTATGCTGCACGTTGGATTAAGCACATCAGCGGCAGTTATTCTGGTATTATGGGCTTGCCAATTTATGAAACAATGCAATTAATCAATCAATTTTGTGGCAATAATGAGTGAAGAAATACTAATCAATTCCACCCCAAATGAAACCCGTGTGGCAATGGTGGAAAATGGTATGCTACAAGAAGTTCTGATTGAAAGAAATCGCAGGAGTTCGATTGTTGGCAATATTTATATTGGACGAGTGGAGAAAATACTTCCAGGCTTGCAAGCCGCATTTGTTAATATTGGTCAATCTCGTTCCGCTTTTATGCATGTAACCGATGTTTGCACACAAGAAAAAATAATTCGTCTTGAAGGTGGTAAGCAGGATACAAACAAGGACATCAGCTATCCGCCTATTAACAAAATAATTCATGAAGGGCAGCGTATTGTTGTTCAGGTATATAAAGATTCGATTGGTTCAAAAGGGGCGCGTGTTACCTGTAAACTCAGCATACCAAGTCGCTTTTTGGTGCTGTTGCCCGATGAAGCAAATATCCATACACTCTCAATCCGCATAACCGACGAGGCTGAACGCGAAAGGTTGCTTGCGTGTATTGAAAAAATTGGACAAGACAGTTCTTATGGCATCATTGCTCGCACAAATGCTGAAAATTGCTCGATTGAGGATTTGCAGCGTGATTTTAAGTTCTTAAAAAAATTATGGAGAAAAGTTGCCCAAAGGATTGAAGTCGGCAAAATACAACAATTAGTCTACCAAGAATTTAACTTACCAACAAAAATTCTACGAGATTTTATCTCAAAAGAAGTCAAGATTATCCGCACAGATTCCTTTAGCGTTTTTCTGCAACTAAAAAAGTTTGTCAAAAGTTTTGTGCCCGAATGGAACGGAGAACTGACGCATTACAAAGGCGTTCGTCCAATATTTGACTTTCATAATATTGATGATGAAATCAATCATGCTCTGAGAAAATACACGCCACTGAAATCTGGCGGCAACCTCATCATTGACCAGAATGAAGCCATGTCAACAATTGACGTCAATACGGGAAAATTTGTTGGTTTTAAAAATCAAGAAGAAACCGTTTTTCGCACCAATCTAGAAGCGGCACAAGCTATTGCTCGACAAATTCGCTTGCGAAATCTCGGTGGCATTATTATCGCTGATTTCATTGATATGGATGAAGAACAACACAAACAACAGGTGTTAAAAACGCTAGAAAACTATATTGCCAGCGACCCAACAAGAACTTATATCCACGGTATTACGCAACTGGGATTGGTTGAAATCACACGTAAAAGAACCACCGAAAGCTTACAACAGATGTTGTGTGAAACGTGTATCAACTGTCATGGTTCTGGTGTGATGAAAACGGTAGAATCTGTTTGTTATGAATTATTTCGTGAAATAACTCGCACCGTGCGGCAGTTTCAAACAGGGCAAATCATGGTCATCGCCTCTGAGGCATTAGTTGATTATATTTTTGAAGAACAAACCGAAGCCCTAGGGGAATTAGAAGAAGAACTGGGCAAAAGAATTTCATTGCAACCCGAAACATCCTATGCCCAAGAGCATTTTGATGTTGTTATTATGTAAAATCTATAATTTTCATGAATAAAGCAAAGACACCATCCCTTTTTTCTCGCTTTGTTAAGCACTGCAAAACTGTGCTTATTGGCCTGATTATTTTGTGCGGGATATTTGTCGCTGTGATTTCATTAATTTTGCCCAATGACGAGCTTTACAAACAAACTATCGTCGATTTTCTTGCTAAGCAATGGCATAAAACCGTTATAATTGAGCATATTTCAGGTAAATGGCAAGGATTTGGTCCGCGTTTTATCATTCATAATCTTATTATTAAAGATAAAGATGAAATTGCCATCCAACAAGCAACTTTACGCATCAACATCTTTCAATACCTTATGCCAAAAGGGTCTACAGGCATATCTTTGGGCATAGATGATATTGCCGTTGATTTAGAAAGAAAAGCCTCTGGCAAAATCGTGTTAATGAAACCCCAAAAGAAAAAAGAAAGCACATCTGACAAACTCGAAAAAATCTTAGAAACGGGTTCTTTAACCATTAAAAATTTAACCATCAACCTCAATGACTCTATAAACAATAAACAAAACAGAATTAAGACCAAAATCACCGTCCAACAGAATGAACAAAAACGTGCTTTTGCCCTTGAAGTAAATGCCCAAAATCTTGCCAAACAATTTGTGGTCAAAGCGGTTGCCAATAAAAGCAATAACTTTATGAAACAAGCCAATTGGTATGTCAATACCGAAGATTTTTCGTTACAGGAACTTGCACGTTTAACCAAAAAGTATTTTTTGCCCAAGGCACAAATCAATGCTCAAATCTGGTTTAAAACAGACAAAGGAAATATTGCCTATTTGACTGGCAAAGCCCAACTTAAAGCCGATAAAAACCACCCAAAAGACAGCATAACAGGTTCTGCCGTGTTGGTTTATAGTGGCACCAAAGACGACTGGCAAGCGACATTGTCCCTTGAAAACATGAAAACCAAAACCATCTCACAGGATAAAATCATCGTTAATATTCGGCGCCAGCAATCGCATATTTACCTTGATGCCGATGTGCTTGATGTGTCTTTGTTAAAGGCGATAACCCAAGTGCTAAATATTGCAAGTGATGAATTTGTGCACTATGATTTGCAAGGAAGGCTCAGTGAGCTCAGCTTTGATTACGACTTGAAATTACGCAGAATAGTAGGGGCAAGCAGTCATTTTGAGGCTTTAGAGCTGCACTCAACGCTGGCAAGCGTTCACAATTTGTCAGGTGTTATCAGCCTGGAAGACGAACAAATCCGTTTGCTTGTAGATGCCCAAGATGGCGGAGCTGATATTCCTAGTATTATGCGTGGAAAAATCAAATGGAATAATCTTATATTTACGGCTCAAACCTCAATGCAAGATGCTGATTTAGATGTTCGGCTGCATTCTTTTTGGTGCGATTGTCAGGATTTTGAAATTGATGGTGCGGCTCGGATAAATTATGATGAGCAACTTTTCATGGATTTAGATTTTACCGTCTATCATGCACAAGTTAACCAATTGTATAAATATTGGCCTGCCAATGTGTGGAAACCTAAGGTTTTAAATTTTTTAGATCAGGCATTGGTCAGTGGCGAAGTAGCAAAAGGCAAAATTTTGTACCACGGCTTGGTTGACGATTTTCCCTTTGCCGAGAAAAAAGGTATTTTTATCACCAAATCCTATCTGCAAGATGCCGAAGTCAACTACCAAAATGAGTGGCCACCGGTTAAAAAATTTCAAGCGATTGTTGATACCAAAAACCTGAGTTTGTTGGTTCATTCTGCTCAGGGCAGAGTGATGGCGGCGAGCATAGATAAGGTTACAGCTGTTATCAAAGATTTTAAAAAAGCTTTTCTAAAAATTGATACCCTTGCCCATGGTTATGATAATTTTCTTGTTGATTTCTTAAAAAACTCACCAATGGGTTCGGATTTGGAAGTTCTGCAACAAGATATAAAACTCAAAGGAAAGCAAAAAGTTAAAGTTCATCTCGATTTTCCCTTACAAAACCAACACATCGAAGTAAAACCCGTGGGCTTTATTACCTTTTTGCAAACCGACTTTCAAATGGCACAGTTTCAGTTACAAAAATTAACGGGAGCGATGGATTTTTCAGGATTTTCCTTGTTACTTAATAATTTACAAGGCTATTTTTTAAACCAAAAAGTGAAAATCAATGGTGAAATTATCACGTTACCCAATAAAAAACCTGTCATTGACGTGCTCTTAAGCGGAAACTATACCGTATCAAATTTTGAAAACATTCTGGGTACAACTTTACCAGCCACAGGTAGTACGCCATGGCTGTTTGCCGTCTCTAATAAAAACAGTGAGGCAACAAATTTTACCGCTTCCTCCAACTTGGTGGGCATACAACTTGATATGCCCGAGCCGTTATTTAAAGAAAAGCAACAAGCCGAGCCCTTTTCCATCAGTTGTCAGTTGCCATGTTTGAATACGGGATGGAATGTCAAATACAGTGATAAAATCACCTCAAAATTCTCCATAGATGCTCAATCAAATGCTTTTAAATTATATTCTATCGTTTTTGGCCGTGAAAAAATTCCTGCTGATTTTGGTGGTGAAATAGAGGTATTGGATTTAGACAAATGGTTGGCACTGCTCGATGAGACCGATAGCCCTGACAGTTCGCAAAATGATTTGCCCTTCGCTGCCATGTCTTTGCAAGTCAATCAGCTTATTTTTATGTCGAGAAAACTGCATCATGTTGCTATATCCATTGCTAAAAATAAGCAAGGTCTGGTTTTTAAACTCAAAGGTGATGATGTTAAAGGACAGGTCAAAATTGCCAACGATGTCAAACGAAAAGGCATTGTTGTGCAATTAGAAAAATTACATTGGCAAGCCCTCAATTCAGAAACTCAAGCACAAGAGTTACAAAAATTAGCCAAAATATCTGAAAATTATCCTGCCTTACATATTTATATTGCTGATTTTATTTATGATGGCATACCGCTTGGAGAAGCCCAAATTGAAGTGCGACCCGTAGCACAAGGTATTCGAGTAGAAAAATTTCAGACCAATTCTGCCTTATTAAAACTTAATATCAATGGCATGTGGCAACGCAATAAAGGTCAAAGAGGGTTATCACAATTTAACATTATTATGACTTCGCCAGATATTGCAAAATTTTTGCTCAACCTAGACTTGCACGCACCTATCAGTCAAGCCAATACCATCATCGACCTGCAAGCCAGCTGGAACGGACTGCCCAGTGAATTTGAAATCAAAAATGTATCAGGCAACATGCATGTTAATATTGGCAAGGGCGAAGTGGTTGATGCCAAGCCTGGCATGGGGAGAATATTGGGTTTGTTTAGTTTAACCAATCTGCCCCGGCGTTTGATTTTGGATTTTGGCGATGTTTTTGCCAAAGGCTTACGCTTCGCTTCGATGCAAGGCGATTTTGTCCTAGAAAAGGGTGCCGCTTTTACTGAAAGTTTTGTGATAGATTCCTCAAGTGCCAAAATCATTATCTCGGGCACAACCGATTTAAGCCAACAAAGTTACAATCAAATGGTAGTGGTAACGCCGCGAGTAGGGCGAGTGTTGCCGACAATTGGAGCAATAGCAGGAGGAGCCGTAGGAGCCGCAGCTGGATTTTTGGTACAAGGAATGTTTCATAAAGGTTTAAAAAATGTGGGGCAAATCATTTACCAAGTTACAGGCACATGGGATGAACCAAATATTAAACTCATCACCACAAACAACAAACAATAAAAACATGAAAAAAACCATACTCAGTCTCATTTATATTATCACCCTTAGTTTAATCTCAGCAGGTATTGCTTATGAATCGTGGGGCAATGCCATCGGTTACGAACACAGCATCACTAAAATGACAGAAAAACTGCACCTGTCAGATAATCTGAAATCATCGGGCAAGAAAATTTTAGAGAAAATCACTTTCAGTTGGTACGATGGTTATTCGCAAGAGGTCAACAGCTTAAAAAAACTCAAAGCCAAAAGTGAAAAATACAACAAAAATGCCTACCGTTTCACCAAAGCGTTCTTAGGTATCGTGCTTTTGTCATTAGTGCTATTTTTTATAGGCAAGAAAAGGGCTTTGCTGTTAGGGCTGATATCGCTTTCGATTATTGCACTGGTTACGGGTTGGTATTCGCCTATTTTAGAAATCACCGCCTACCAAGACATTCCTGTTTTGGGCAATACCATATTTCAGTACGAATCCAAAAGCATCGTCTCAGCATTGATTAAAATATTCGAGCAACAACAATACGCCATCGGCAGTATCATCCTACTGTTCACCATAATTACACCCGTCTTAAAAACACTAGTTTTGCTAATAATCAGCTTTCGAGAAAAACTGCACTTATCGGTAAAAAAGATAAAACTCTTATCCGCTATTGGCAAATGGTCGATGCTTGATGTTTTTGTTGTCGCTATTGTTGTGACCTACTTTTCCATGAAATCAACGGGACAGACCGATGCGAGTTTACAAATCGGAGTGTATTATTTTAGTATTTATGTTATTTTATCCATGATATGCACTTATATAGTTGCCAAAAAAGCCGATGCAGACCTCATAGAAAATCAGTTGCACTAGCCCAGCTCCAGCTTGCGGATTGAACCTTGTAAACTTCATACTCAAGCACAAAATTGACATCAAATTTAACCATATCTGCCAGAAGAGCAGTCAAAGTACTGGCAGGCTCAGTGGGTTTTCCCGCCATGGCGGCACTTATCACAACCTGCACATGCTCCTCATCCTGCCAGTTTAGGGATTTGATGGTGGAAAAAACATGCAAGCTTTTATGCCGCATTAACTGCATTTGAATGGCTCTTTTTATATCTCGCAGTTTCCTGCCCTGAGCGTCATGATAATTTTCGCTGACATATTCACTGATTTCGCTCAAACTTCTTTTCTCAAAACGTGCTTCAAGTTGTTCGATAGATTGTTTTAACAACTGCTCCTTAGAAAGTTTATCCTTCTTCGAACAGTTGATTAAGGCCATCACTACAAATAAAATAAGTAGATAATTGCGTATCATAAAAAAGTTGCGGTTTTTCGAGTTTTAAGAAAAGATAGGTAGGCAAGCATCAAAACTAAAAGCAGCAAAGCCACTAAAGACAAAGGTGAAAGTGTTGGGATAATCTGTGGTCTTATGCCGAATACAATTTCTGTTTCATTATTTGTAAGATTTGTATCAGAGTCACCTTGTGCAAGATTGACCCTTAATTTTATTTTCCTAATACCATCTTCAAACCCGATATGGTAATAGCCATAACACGTAACAGAGCTATGAGCAGGGATGACTGGAAAAGCTATGTCATAAGCGTAATGAACAACACCATTTGGTGGAGGATCGAGAACAATTCCTACAAAAAAACAATCCTGAGCAATATTGAAATTCTGTCTAAAAGAAACATCCACAAAACCATTTGAACCTTGATTAATTAATGATGTATAAACATCGTTCGGCCGCTCAGCATCTATACTTGTTCCAGCATCATCGTTGCCATAATTGCTTAAAGTTATAGAAAACGCCACAAAGTCTCTAAACTCAACACCTGCTGATACATCAATATCTGTGCTAATTGCTAAATCGACATTTGCCGCTAAGATTTTACTGCATAAGAATAAAAGACAAATTGACTGAAATATTTTAAACATCATTCAAATCCATCCACAAAAATTAAATCGGGTCGTTCTCTAAAAGTTGACATCACAGGCGTTAATGAATCAATCACTCTTCTGTTGTTCTCTGAGTTTAATACACCTGTTGGTACGTTATTAACCAGTACATCAGGATTTGAAAAATACAGCCTTCTAGAAGTTGTCGGTTGGGTCACACTGAGAATTGTTTTAAAAGATCCTGATCTCCAAGCAAAGGCATCGGGGAAACCATTGTTGGTAATCGCCGCTACCCACGAGGGCAATAATTCATCACGGGCATGGTTGGCTCCCATTAAATGCCCCAATTCATGGGTGAAGGTATCGTCCCAAATTGCACAGTATTGGGTGACCAAATTGTAGGCGT
>CAZQMH010000127.1:5421-7947 GCA_964594435.1 uncultured Alcanivoracaceae bacterium | reverse complement strand
AAAAGGGAATACGTGGAAGGATTCCAAAATCCGATGCACATAATTTATTAGAACGATTAGAGAAATACGAAGATGCGGTATTACTATTTGCGAGAAATGCCGATGTGTCATTCACAAATAACCGTGCCGAAAGAGATTTAAGAATGGCAAAGGTCAAACAAAAGGTTTCTGGTTGCTTTAGGACGGATAAATATGCTCAGGCATATTGCAGGATTACCAGTTATCTTCAAACTATGGCTAATAAAGGTATTAACCCGCTTATTGCTATTGAGTCAGCGTTAAATGCTAGAGTGTGATTATTAGCTATTGGGGTGTGAGCAGTTACCATTTTTATTATGCAAGCGGTAACATAAGTGTAATAATTAACATTTATTTACAAAAAAAAACAAGATTGTACCGTATGACTCAAACAAAATCTATTGCTGTGAAATTAAATCTTCAATCGCCACTATGGCCGCTTGTGCAGAGGAGGCGGGTGTTTCCTTACTTGTTTTTATAATCCCAAATCCCGATATAGAATCACAATAAAGAATGCAACACCAGAGAGCTTGTTTTCTCTATCGAGATGAGGAAATTATGCCAACTTCAATAATTCTTTTGCCTGATTAACTAACATTCTTCTTTTGAATAATAATTGCCATTGTGAGCCGCCCATTTGCGACCACAAAACTGAAAAGCGTATGCCTGTTAGTAAAATTGTGCGGATTTTTTCAGTGATTTCGGCTTGTTTTAGGTGTTCAGGCTTACCATTTAATACGACTCTTGGTTGCAATAGACTGACTGTTGCACTGTAAGTATTGGCAAGTTTTCGAATAACAGCGGGCGGATAACGATCCTCGACTTCTCGCAATGTTCGGGAATCCAATATGCCTTTTTGAATTTTATTTAATAAATCAGGTCTTTTGATAAGCTTTCTTTCCAAGGTCAGCATGGTTAAGGCATATTTCAAAATGGTGATGTAATCATTGTCTCGATTAAAAGCATAACTCAGGGTCTTTAAACCCGTTTTGATATGATAAAAATCATTGCCATAGACTTCACTAATATCCTTAGACTCAATAGTATATAAACTTTCAAGACTGGTATAGTAACCTGTCAAATCACGAATTTTACCCGTCGTTGCTAATTCATTGGCAAAAAATGCCGCTTGGCAAACGCCTGCTAAGGCTATTGTTCTGTTTTTCATTTTATTTAGTATCCCAAAATTCACATTTTTCATTGAGTTTATTCGTGGTTTGTATAATTCCGCCACCAAGACAGACATCTCCTTGGTAAAAGACAACAGATTGACCCGGTGTTACGGCTCGTTGTTGCTGAGCGAATTTTACTGTTATTTGTCCTTGTTGGTCATAAGACACACAGCATTCTTGGTCGCTTTGTCTGTAGCGTGTTTTTGCCATGCATTGCAATGGCAAAGTGGGTTCAACACCCGCCACCCAGCTTAATTCAATGGCAGTAAGTGATTGCGATAAGAGCAAGGGGTTGTCTGTGCCCTGAACCGCAATTAGTTCATTTTTTTGGTGGTTTTTTGCAACCACAAACCACGGCAATGGTGGAGCATTTTTCACGCCTCCGATGCCAAGACCTTGCCTTTGTCCGATGGTATAATACATCAAGCCTGTATGTTGTCCAATTTTTTTACCGTTTTCATCAACGATAGCTCCTGGGTTTGGGGTTAGGTAGTGACTGAGAAACTGTTGGAAATTCTTTTCACCAATAAAACATATGCCAACCGAGTCTTTTTTGTCTGCCACAATCAAGTCCAAGTCCTGTGCCATTTTACGCACTTTTGCCTTGTCTATTTTGCCAAGTGGAAATAATGAAAAGGCAAGCTGTTCTTGATTGATGGTGTACAGAAAATAACTTTGGTCTTTATTAGCATCCTTGCCTTTGAGTAAACGAAATGTGCCGTCAACAAAGTCTTTATCAACATAGTGACCTGTTGCCATAAAATCGGCTCCCAAATCTTGGGCATTTTCTAAAAAGGTTTTAAATTTAATTTCACGATTACATAAAATATCCGGATTGGGTGTTCTGCCTATGCGGTATTGGTCTAAAAAATCGGCAAAAACATGGTCCCAATATTCGCTAGAAAAATTTCGCAAATGCAATTTTACTTGCAGTTTATCTGCCACACTTTTGGCATCTTTAACATCTTCATCGGCACTGCATATCTCTGTGGTATCATCCTCTTCCCAATTTTTCATAAACATGCCTTGCACTTGGTAGCCTTGTTGTTGCAACAAAGCGACACTGACAGATGAATCTACACCACCAGACATGCCAACAATAACTTTGGTTTTGTTTGTGTCGTTAGTCATTGTTGGTTGAGTAATAACTGAAGAAATCCAAATCGTATTTTTTGCCAGCCAAAAAATGGTCAATATGGTGCAAAACCAATGGCGAACGCAGGCGGTGTGCATTTTGTTGTACTTCTTCACGGGTCATCCATAAAGCCTGAATAATACCATCATCTAATTTAGCTTCAGGATAAAATTCAATTATTCTCCCTGCAAAACACGCTCG
>CAZQMH010000127.1:0-5411 GCA_964594435.1 uncultured Alcanivoracaceae bacterium | reverse complement strand
AATGTGTGCCACTATTGGGAGAAGTCCATTGTGAAAATTCTATTAAGTGCGTAATTTCTACCAGCCTGCCACTTTCCTCCATGGTTTCTCGTACTGCCGCTTGTACTAATGTTTCTCCCTCATCAAGATGTCCTGCTGGTTGGTTGAGTATTTTTTTACCATGCAAATCCTCTTCAACCATCAAAAACTTGCCATTACTCTCAACGACTGTGGCAACAGTAACATGCGGAAACCAATCTCTATTCATTCATCTGCTTTTTTAAAAATTGCCGTTGATTATACTTTATGTCATCGCTTTTAGCATAATGATAAAATCAAATGTTTTAAATTTTTGCCGATTGACCTACATCAATCACATGCTGTTAAGTTTTTGTTAAATTGGCAAACAATTCATAATTTGGGTAAAGAAAAATGGCAGTAGAACCAGTAGCAGCAGGTCATATCATGATTGCAACGATGGCAGGAGCCATGGTTATTCTATTCGGTGCAAGTTATGCCTTGCTTTTTGCTTTTTCACGCATTAAATCTTATCCAAAATTAATGATTGGTGCCTATTTGGCTTATCTGCTTTTTGCCGCTTCTGTGGCAACCATGGCTTATACCTTAAACCTGCATGGTTTTTGGTATTTGATAGTTGCAGTGATGTTAATAGGTTATTTATTAGCTCCACATGGTATCTGGCACTTATGTGTCGGCACACACCAAAACGAAGAATAAAATAATGAAAAAACTTTCAGGAGGCATTTAATGAGTACTACAAAATGGTGGGCAAGCGAATCATTTTGGCGGAAGACAGCAATTTGGGTCACCGCTTTTATGTTAGTTGTGCTTATATTATTAACCTTTGATACAATTAAGCAGATTACCGCAGGTGGAAGTCGTGTTCCTGCCTACAGCGTTATTAATAATAGAATCTATTATAAGCTTGATAGAGAAAAAGGTCACATGATGCCAATAATAGGAGCAGAGGCTCCCTTATTTGGTAAAAAGTTAAGCGAAGAAGAAGCCGAAAAACTGGTTTCATTGGGCAAAATGACCACACAAGCAAAAAACTGCATGAATTGTCATACGCTTTTAGGTAATGGTGCTTATTACGCACCTGATTTAACCAAGGCTTGGTTAGACCAAGGTTGGGGAGCTGAATCGGTACGTGAAGACATGATGCTTAGATTCTTGCAAGACCCAGGCGGTAATGGCAGAGGTTATGGCTCGGCTCGAAGAATGCCAAATCTTAACATAACCGAAGAAGAAGCACGCGGCATTGTCGCATTCCTAAAATGGATGTCATCAATAGACACCAACGGCTTCCCTAATAATTTCAAAACAATTACGCAGGAGGGCGACAATGACTACTAGAAAATTTAATTGGAACAACCTCAACAGCGGTCAAAAAGTAGCGATGAAATACTTTATTGCTGCCATGGTTTTATTTGTGGCACAAATTCTATTTGGCTTAATCGCTGGTTTACAATATTTAATACCAGGTTTATTTTACAATCAACTGGATTTTAATGTGGTCAGAATGATACATATTAATGCCATGGTTATATGGATGCTTTGGGGTTTTATTGGCTCCTGCTATTGGCTGGTTGAGGATGAAGCGGGTATTCCGCTGGTTGGTACAAAACTTGCCAACCTTGCTTTTTGGCTATTTGCCATTGCTGTGGCAATTGTTGTGGTTGTTTATCTGGTTGTTCAAATTGGACCAGGTAACCAACAAAGCTTATGGCTGATTAACGAAGGTCGAGAGTATATCGAGGCACCACGTTGGGCAGATATTGGCATAGTAGTCTGTGTCTTAATCTTCTTCTACAATATCGCTGCCACCTTCTTAAAAGGCAAATGGAGTGGTATATCTGGTGTTTTAGTGCTTGATTTGGTTGCTTTGGCTGGTTTGTATCTCGCAGGTATGTTTTATACAGCTAACATCTCCATCGAACAATATTGGTGGTGGTGGGTTATCCACATGTGGGTTGAAGCCACATGGGAAGTGCTGGTCGGCTGTATTATGGCATGGGGCTTAATCAAAGTACTAGGAGCCAATCGTAAAATTGTCACCACATGGCTTTACATCGAAGTAGCATTAATGTTTGGTTCGGGCATATTAGGTCTTGGTCATCATTACTTTTGGATTGGTACACCTGAATACTGGCTATCCATTGGTGGATTTTTCTCTGCCTTAGAGCCTGTGCCGCTGGTTGCTATGGTTGTGCATGCCGTCTATGATTCAGGCAAGCACAATTTCCGTAACAAAAACCACCCTGCAATGGGCTGGTTAATTGCCCATGCTTTTGGTAATTTCTTTGGAGCTGGTGTTTGGGGCTTTATGCACACCTTGCCACAGATTAATCTCTACACCCACGGCACCCAATGGTCGGCATCGCATGGTCATCTTGCCTTCTTTGGAGCTTATGCAACCATTAATATTGCTATGTTTTATATCGCCGTACAACACTGGCGAGGGAATGCTTATATGAGTGGTGGCATTGCTCATGCTTGGCGTTGGAAGTGGGCGTTAGCCTTGCTCAATATTGGTGTTATGGGAATGACCATTGCCTTATTGGTGTCAGGTTATGACCAAGCCTTTATTGAAAGAGCATTAGAAGGTGCTTCATGGGCAGGATTCTTTAAAGCCCAAATATCTACCTGGTTCCAACAAGGCATGTATTGGCGTCAAATCTTTGGCTACGTAACCGCCGCTGGTATTATTCTATTGGTATGGGATTTATTAACCATAGGTAAAAGTGAGAGCAAAGATGCCTTAGAGGTTTAGCAAAGATATTTCTCTCGAAACCTACGGGCTGGTATGAAAACGACTTTCTGATGTCTTTTTCATTCCAGCCCAACAGTCTGCTGGGGAAAGCGAAATCAGCGAGCAAAAAGCTTTATCCAAAATCTCCCCAATTACATTTCTCTATCGAGATTAGGGATAAATAAATTGAACTATTTTATTTTAATGTTATCATAGATTCAACTTTACATTAAATTCGTCATTTGAAAACCATATCACAGAAAATTTTGCTTATCTTATCGCTGCTGGCTTTTGTCACTCAGATAGCATCGGCATCATTGTATTCCTGTAATATGCATAACCCACAGAAGGTTAGCCACTCAAAAAACATGTCTGACATGTCACAACACAGTATGTCAATGACAAGCCAAAATAACGAC
Source organism: uncultured Alcanivoracaceae bacterium (assembly GCA_964594435.1). GTDB lineage: Bacteria > Pseudomonadota > Gammaproteobacteria > Xanthomonadales > Marinicellaceae > NORP309. Next base: position 2,240 of record CAZQMH010000127.1, on the reverse strand, counting down.
ATGAAAATGGACTGTTGTTGTGCAGATAAATCAAAATGCTTAGATGATATGTGTGCAACTGCTGTTTTTATCCTTACCAAACAAAATTTATTACTGCCTCAAATTGAGCAAACTTCTCATCGCCCTGACTTTTTGTCTTTTTCCATAAAAAACTCCCAAAATACAATCTTTCATCCTCCAATTTTAAGCTAACACAGCCCACCCTCGTCTGCAATAAGGCGAAATTAACTTGTTACTTAAAACCCAAATCCCAATATAGAAATCACAATGAGAGCACAAGCCCTTAATGCACCTAAGCAATGGTCAAAAAACTTAATCACCAATCAGGTGGATTTAGTTTTTGTCAATTACTTATGCACATCAAGTACCTGCACTCTTTATTGCGATTCTATATCGTGATTTGGATAAAATAATCGGAGGCAGAAATGTCACTCAAAAAAATTCTGTTATTGGCAATATTGTCAATAACACTCATTGATAAAGCACAAGCTCAAAATGCATTGAGCTTAGAAAAAACCATAGCCATCGCACAACATAATGATTTGTGGTTGATAAACAATCGTTACCAACAAAAGGCAACCCAAAGTTTAAGCGTAGCATCTGGGCAATTGCCTGATCCTAAAGTCTCTTTGGCTTTTTTAAATTTCCCAATCGACACGTTTAATTTTGGGCAAGAACCCATGACGCAATTAAAAGTCGGTGTTTCACAAATGTTTCCACGGGGCAAAACCTTAGCGTTAAAACGTGAACAGTTAGAACTCAAAAGCGATATATTTCCTTTTCAACGACTCAATCGCAGCGAAAAAGTCAAAGTGATTGTCTCAAAGTTATGGTTGGATGCTTATAAAGCCCAAGAAAGCATTGCCTTGATTGAAAAAAATCGTGCACTTTTTGAGCAATTATCAGAGGTTGCAGAATCTTCTTACTCTTCTGCTTTAGGTCGGACATCACAACAAGATATCATCCGAGCACAACTTGAATTGACACGCTTAGAAGACCGATTAACCATGCTGAGCCAGAAATACGACGGGGCTATTCAAAACCTCTCGGGCTGGATAAATGATTATTATCTTGAAAACTACCAAAACCAGCAAGTCAGCAAAGGCATCAATAACAGTTACAATATTAAATTGAACAGCCAATTGCCTGATATTAAATTAAAAAACAAACTCTTAACCTCGGCATTGGATGATAACAAAATTTTGCAATTATTTAAAAACCACCCCGCGGTTGTGGCATTGCAACAAAAATTAGCCGTCAGCGACAAAGGTATTGATTTAGCCAAACAAAATTACAAACCAGGATGGGGTGTTAATGCCAGTTATGGTTATCGAGGCGAATCACCCAGCGGCATCAATCGAGCTGACTTTCTCACACTTGGTGTCACTTTTGATGTGCCATTATTTACCAAAAACCGCCAAGACAAAAAGCTCCAGGCTGCTGTTGCTCAAAGTGATGCCGTGCAAACTGAAGAGTTATTGCTGTTGCGGCAAATGTTGGCATCGTACAAGTCACTTGTCAGTCAATTAAAACGTTTGGATGAAAGGCAAAAACTTTACCAAAAAACCTTATTGCCGCAAATGAACGAACAAGCCGTGGCTTCACTTTCTGCCTACACTAACGATACTGGTGATTTTGCAGAAGTCGTTCGGTCTCGAATTGCAGAATTAAACGCACAAATAGATGCATTAAGCATAGATGTTGATAGACAAAAAATTATCGCCCAAATTAACTACTTCTTTAAACAAGTATAAAAAAGTTATGTCATTCCTGCAAAAGAAAAAAGTTACGTCATTCCTGCGAAGGCAGGAATCTCAACAAATAACCATGTTTTCAAGATAGAAAACGGAGAACAAACAATGAAAAAACCTATAATAACCCTAATACTCGGCTTTGCTTTTGGTATCGCCTTAATGCTCATGATAAATTTACTAAACCCGCAAGCTGTGTCTTCATCAGATATGCCAAGCGATGCTCCAAAAGAAAAGAAACCCCTGTACTGGGTCGCCCCAATGGATGCCAATTATCGCCGTGATAAACCAGGTAAATCACCGATGGGCATGGACTTAATTCCTTATTACGGTGATGAAGGTGGTGGCAATGATGCAGGATCTGGCACCATTCGCATTAACCCTGATGTGGTTAATAATTTAGGTGTGAGAACCACAAAATCCATTAGAAAGCCCTTGCATTTTGAAATCAATACTGTCGGTTACGTGGCCTATGATGAGGACAAGCTG
>CAZQMH010000126.1:0-8009 GCA_964594435.1 uncultured Alcanivoracaceae bacterium | reverse complement strand
AAAACAGTTAATTTGGTCGGTAATATCGGCAAACCGTTATTGTTAAGTCATTGCAATTATGATTTTATTGTTATGGAAGCCTCAAGTTTTCAAATTTATGATGGACAGATAAAAGCAGACCTTGCTGTGGTTTTAAATCTGTTTGCTGAACATTTAGACTGGCATCACGGGGAGGAGAATTATTATCACGATAAAATAAAAATCTTCACCAATGCTACGGTCAAAATCATCAACCACCAGAACAGAACATTAAGCCAACTTCTCAAAGCAACAGCGACAAACAGAACTCTCCACTGCTACAATGACGGCACAGATTTCTTGCTAAGTGAAAAAAAAATATACACCAAACAAGCAACCCTCATAAACGCCGATGAAATTCAGTTACTGGGCAAGCACAATCTTGAAAATATTTTAGCGGTGCTGAAAATCACAGCCTTATTAAAAATCGCCCCACAAAACACGGCACAAGCACTAAAATCCTTTGTGCCATTGCCTCACCGCTTACAAAAACTAGGCAAGATTGGTCAACATTATGCCATCAATGATTCCATTGCCACCACACCAATGGCAACGATTGTTGCTTTGCAAACAGTGGTTTTAGCACAGACCACCGTGCTAATTGGCGGCTTTGACAGAGGGCATGATTGGTCAGGCTTTGTACAAAAACTTGCTCTCAATCCACCAAACTTAATCATCATCAATGGCGATAATGCTAAAAAGTTAAAAACTTTGTTTGATGAAATGGCACCTGATGTGGCATACTTGTGGGCCATTGATTTACATGCGGCGATTAAACTCGCTCAAGAAAAAACACCCGTGCTTGGCACAATATTGTTATCGCCTGGCGCACCAAGTTTTGATCAGTTTAACAGTTATATTGAACGTGGAGAATTTTTTGAACACACACTTAAAAACAGCACTTAGTCTCTTGTGTTTGTTTTTTGCTCTCACCCAAGTGACACAAGGATTGGCTAAAAAACCACGTGTTAAAAAGAGCAAAAAGCATGCGTACGTTATTCCAAAAATCTTATTAGAAGAAGTGAAAAAAGGCAACGGTGAGGCGGCATATTTTATTGCCGATACATTCCTAAACGGTAACGAAAAAATCAAAACCAACCGCAAGCAGGCATTAATTTGGCTTAAAAAAGCAGCAGATTTAAAAAATCCCCATGCTATTTTGACTTATGCCGATGAACTCGATTATGATGACAAACAGGTCAAAGCCTTAAAATATTACCAACAAGCCGCCGAACATGGCATGGGCAAGGGTTTTGAAATGATAGCGAATTATCACCTAGAAGGCAAAGCTGGATTAGCACAAGATTGTCTCATTGCTTATGAATTTTACCAAAAGGCTGAATTAACAGAATACAAATCAGCTTTCAACAATCATGCGTGGTCGTTAGCAACCAACAAATCCCCAGCGTGCAGAAATCCTGAAAGAGCATTACGCATTTATTATAAAATGCTGGCTTTGTATGGCGATGAATACATTCCTTGGTATGTTTTAGACACCAAGGCGGCGGTTTTGGCGGCGGTTTCAGATTTTGGGCAAGCTATTAAAATCCAGAAACAAATAATCAGCAGTATAAAAGAACTGGGTATAACGGTCAAACCCGAATACCTCAAGCATCTGGAGTCTTATGAAAAACGGCGCATGTGGGTTGAGGATTAGTTCTCAAAACCTGAGGCGAAAATTAAATCAGGCACCAAAACGGGCACCGTAACACTTTGGTTGAGAACGGGTTGAGCGGCATGAAGTTCGATAGAACCAAGTGCTGGTGGTTTGTTGGTGGTGATAGAAAAACTAAATAACATGCCCCAATCCTGCTCATTTTGGGCATTACCGACCACATCAAAAGAATTTTTATTTTGTACAAAATTCCAATCATTGGCTAAATCATGGTCAGGGTCGTTAAAAAAAGTATCACTCACCGTCACACCGTCATTAATTGGCAAGCTGTAAGCATCAAAACGTGGATCAAACTCATAATTTTCAATCGCATAGTTGTAGCGGTACAAGCCACCACCCAAATCAACTACTTTGACCGCAACTGCAACTTGCCCTTCGCCTGTTTCTATGGTTTGCGAAGATTGCATGGCTGCAATTGTATTTTTTGGCACATAAGCATCCAAGGCGGCACCATTACTAAAAGGCCAGCCCATATTCATGTTCCATATGCCATTACTCAAAGTTGGTGAAATGGGGCGATAGCCCATAGAGTTGAAAATATTTATATCGTCTCGAATTAAGTACCAGGCATGGATAAACATAGCCGTTACATTGCTGTCTAGTAAGTCCGTATTGTACACCGCCAGCCTGTTTTGGTCGGTGTTGTTTGAATCAACCTGATGGCTACCTGTACAATTGGGATCAAAAAATGAACCACAATTGTCCCAACTGCCACTATCCGCCTCAAGCTCGCTTCTTGGTCCTAAGGCATAAGAGCTATCATTATTGGATGTGCCATAAACATCTTGGCAGTTCACCCAAAGAATATGATTGGCATCATCAAATCCGACACTGCTGTCACAATTCGTTGCGGCACAAGAACCATTAACGGTATAAAAAGCATGTTTAACCCCAGAAACCGCAAGCTGTTCAAAACGATTGTCGATTTCGCGGTAAATACTCCACGACAAAAAAGGGTGTTGGTCATTGTTATAAGGACCGTTATCAGGTGCAAATTGAGCATACCACGGCACATCGGCTGTACCAATGTTTTGCAATTGAGCCGATGGTGCGACAATAATCTTATCAGAACCTATGTTTCGCATCCACTGAGCAAAGCCAATATTGATAAGCTTCACATCCACTTCCACATTGTTATCAAGCGGCGGCCATTGAGGGCGAGTGGCACAATAACCACCTTTGCGTTCGGTTAAGGCCCTTGGTGGGATTTGTAATTTGTTATAGATTTGGAATTGCCCAAGCACTTGACCAGCCAACTGTGGAAATTGTAAAATTTCTGCCAGTTGTTTGGAGGCAAAAAAGTCCATATTCGACATCCGAAACAGGCCTTTTTCTTTATCGTATTGGGTGTGGATACTGCTGCTGTTAAAAAGATGGATATTGTTTTGGTCAAAAACTTTAAACGTGACAATATCTCCCTTGTTTTTGGTTATTTTATCAGGGGTAAGAGTAAAACTATCTACTTTTAACACGTGACCGTTATAGGACAAAGAAAAATTTGAATTAACTAAAAGCTTGCCAGCGGTAATTTTTTCTATATTTCCATAAGGCATTTTAATCGACAAAGATGATTTTTCACTGATGGGATAGACCAAATGATTATAATCCCAATGCTTATTAGGGAATTGGGGTGCAGGTGCAAAAGAAATTCTCATGTCCTGCAATTTTTTGTACATGAATTTTACATCAATTTCGCCACCAGAGGCATGCCAACGCAAAGCCGATTGTTGGGCTCGTTCTTGCCTATCCTCACCAGTATTAGGCGAAACAGAAAACACAGCAACGCTGTACAAAAGAAGAAAAACAACACTAGCTCTCATAAAATCACCCCAATAAATCCGTAATAATTTGTTTGTATATTTTGTATAAATTGATAACATCTGCCACACAAACGCATTCATTAATTTGGTGAATGGTTGTGTTGCAGACCCCTAATTCTAACACATCAACACCAAAAGGGGCGATAAATCGCCCGTCAGAAGTGCCCCCAGCGGCATTAAAAACAGGTTTTGTACCAGTAACTTGGGTAATTGCGTGTTTGACAAGCTGTTTAAATCCTTTATTGGTGTTATGAAAAGGCAAACCCGATAAATTCCATTGCAAACTGTACTTTAAATTATGCTTTTGCAATAAGGCTTGTAATTGTGAGGCAAGGCTTTCTTGAGTAGAAACAGGAGCATAACGAAAATTTGCACTTAGGGTTAAATCAGCGGGAATAATGTTTGCGGTTGCACTTGAGGTTTTGACACTGGATATTTGAAAACTGGTTGGTGGAAAATCCGCATTGCCACCATCCCATTTATGCTGTGACAATTCATCAATAAATTTCGCTGCCAAAAAAACAGGGTTGCGTGCATTTTCGGCATAAGCCACATGCCCTTGTTTGCCATGAATGGTAATCTGCACATGCAAAGAACCACGTCTGCCGATGCGCACCACGTCACCTAATTTTTCTGAGCTACTGGGTTCACCAACAACACAATAATCAAAACTATGGTGCGAGGCAATATGAGGCATCATTTTTTTTATTCCGTCTTGGGCAGCACCTTCTTCGTCGCTGGTCAGTAGCACACTAACTTTACCTTTGTGCTGTGGATTGTGCTGTACAAAATCAATCATAGCTAAAGAAAAAGCTGCCACCGCCGATTTCATATCTGCCGCCCCACGCCCATAAAGATAGTTCTCTGTGATTTTTGCAGCAAAGGGCGGAAAATCCCACAGCAATTCTTCCCCTGTTGGCACAACATCGGTATGACCACAAAAAAGCAGACTTTGCCCTTTTTCACTACCATTATGGTAAGCAAAAAGGTTATCCACCTGAGCAAATTTCATCTGCTCAATGGTAAAACCTGCTTGCTGGAGTTGTTGGGCTAAAAGCTGTTGGCAACCTGCATCACTCGGTGTAATGGACGGCCTTTGAATTAAGGCACAAGCCAGTTTAATCAATCTGTCTTGGGCTGCTAAGTCCATTTTTCTGGGGTAAAACCAATACTGTAGTGATTATCAAAAACAACTATTGGTCGCTTTAATAAGGTCGGATTGGCTAAAATCAGGTCATTGCTGAGCTTGTTTTTCTCCGCATCTGCTAAATTTCGCCAGGTTGTGCTGCGTTTATTGATGAGTTCTTGCAGTGAAAAATGCTGCAAAAACTGCTGCAATAATGTTTCGTCTAAGCCATCACTGCGGTAATCATGAAATTCACACATGCGACCATTAGCCGCACACCATAAAATGGTTTTTTTTACCTTATCGCAGTTTTTAATCCCAAATATCTTCATTCGATTGACTCAAGTAATTAGCAATGTGTTGGTTTAATTCATTTAATCCTTTTTTATTAATCGAGGAAATAACAAAATACGGATTTTGCCAGTTCAGGTCGAGGATGTATTGCTTCACCTTGTGCTTGATTTCGTCCGCAGGCATCAAGTCAGATTTGGTAAAAACCAGCCATCTTTCCTTGCCTTGTAACTCATTAGAAAATTTCTCCAATTCATGTTCCAAAGCCCGAACCTGTTCAACAGGATGAGCCATGCCCTCAAAAACAGGCAATTCCACCATATGTAACAACAGTCCTGTACGTTGCAAATGTTTCAAAAACTGAATGCCAAGTCCTGCACCTTCTGCCGCTCCTTCAATCAAGCCAGGAATATCAGCCACCACAAAAGAAGTTTCAGAATCAATTCGCACCACACCCAAAGCAGGATACAAAGTGGTAAAAGGATAATCGGCAATCTTAGGCTTGGCTGAACTTACCGCATCAACATAAGTTGACTTGCCTGCATTAGGAAAACCAAGCAAGCCCACATCTGCCAAAACTTTTAATTCCAAACGTATTTGCCTTACTTGACCATCATGCCCTGGAGTAAATTGTTGCGGAGCACGATTGCGTGAACTCTTAAAGTGCATATTGCCCAATCCACCATCGCCGCCTTTAGCCGCTATCAACTGTTGTCCGTGTTCGGTAATATCGCCAATTTTACAATCCATCTCTAAATCATAGACTTCGGTGCCAACAGGCACTTTGATAATCAAATCATCACCACACTTGCCGTACATTTGTCGCCCTTTGCCACTGACGCCACGAGCCGCCTCAAAATTTTTCTTATGGCGAAAATCAATCAAAGTATTTAAGCCTTCATCACCCATAAGAACAACATCACCGCCTTTTCCTCCGTCACCACCATCAGGTCCACCCATAGGGACATACTTTTCTCGCCTAAAACTGGCGGAACCACTGCCACCATTTCCCGCTCTTAAGGTTATTCTTGCTTCATCTACAAATTTCATTGCGGCATTTTAACACCAATTACCACAATTAAGAGTTAAAAATGACTGTATTCTTAATTTCGTAGGCAAAAAACTGTGAACCAGTACTTTTTTTTGTTGCCAGTTTTGCCAAATACCTGTAGAATGTCGAAAGATTTCAAAGATGCAATCTTTCTATGACCTTTGCTAAATGTCTGTAGAAGCATGAAATTCACGGGAAAATTTTATTTACACAAGGACGAACTCATCTCCAAATTTGGATAGCGAAAACACTTTTTTGGTAGTACGCTTTCCTGCTAACAAGATTTGGATTATCACAAAAAAAGAGGTATTTTATATGTTCAAAAAACAAAAACTCAAACAAATCATCAGTGCAGCGGCATTGATGTCGGTTGCCAGTATTGCTGCAGCTGCCCCGTCTATAACACTGACGCAAACAGTCGGCCTGGACACAACACCTGGGGCTTGTGCTGCCAGTTCAGTTGTGGTGGCAACATTAGCTGACAGTGTTAATTTCTGTTACACGGTGACCAATGATGGCGATGCACCCTTTGATTTGCATGCGGTATCATCGGATATATTTGGTACATTATCTCCAGCTCCAACTGGCACTTTAGCGCCAACTGAAAGTATGCAATTTAATGATATTCGCACCTTAGCCAGTGATGTTTTTAATACGGGTACGTGGGATGCAAGTAATCCTGCTGCTGTTACTGTTACCCCTGCTGTTCCCAGTGCGTTTGAGGACATCAGCGGCACAGGCACGGAAGTCACTGGTTCAGGTAGCAATGCAGGTGCCGATGGCGGGTTAGCTGATGATGGCGAAGCGGATTTAACCCTACCTTTTGCCTTTACCTTTTTTGGTACAACATCCACCGATTTATGCGTGGGCAACAACGGTGCGGCTTTTTTTGGCGTCACAGGTTGTAGTGTCGATTATAGCAATCACACATTAACTGCGGCGGATGCTGGTATGATCGCTCCTTTTTGGGACGACTTGGGCTACAACGATACTGTTGGCACCATGTATACCGAAACCAAAGGTACCGCTCCCAACAGACATTATATCGTCCAATGGGATAAAGAAGTGTTTTATGCCTCTGGTGGCACAACAGATACTGAAAACATTACCTTCCAAGTGGCCTTTTTTGAAGGCACAAACGAAATTCAATTCCGTTATTCCGATGTTACATTTGGTGGTGGCACAGCCTCGCATGATGCAGGAGCAACAGCAACAGTAGGCATCGTCGCACCTGATGGCTCGGTTGTGGCAGAATATTCACACAATGGCTCTACTCCTTTAGCGGCCAATGAAGATGTTAATTTCACCTTTGTGCCAGGACCCGCTGCCAGCGCCTCCAGTGTTGCCGCAGTTAATGTACTTGTACCACAAGTTGTTGCCAATCCAAATGGCACATTAGTCACAAGCGTTGAAGAAGGCATGAGCACTACAGGCACTTTAGACATCTCCAACTCTGGTGAAGGCGCTCTTAATTGGACACTTGATGAAGCGGCAGGCAGTGGCATGACCCGCATGCAAAGACCTCTGTCTTTTTATACACCAGAAATGGATTATACCGCTAGCCAATTTGCCATTCCTTTCAAACCTAGTAGTGATAAATTTAGTCAAGCACCAAAAGGTTTAAAGGCAGGCTTACAACAAATGGCATTTGCTTTAGACAATGGCTTAAGTGCATTTGGTAGCTTTAATCATACCGCACCAGGAGCATTTACCGTAAGTGGTTCTGTTACAACTGCTCATTGGGCAGGTGATTTTGTCGGTGGCGATTATTCCGTAATGTATGCAGTCGATGATACAGGAAGCTTAAATACTATTGATACATTGGATGGAACGGTGACCGCAATTGCTGCTGTTACAGGCGTCGATGGTACGACTATTACAGGTATGACAGAAGATCCAACTAGTGGCACAGTTTATGTAACAGCCTATGATGGAACGAGCTCAAGTTTATACACACTTGATACTGCAACTGCTGTAGCTACCCTTGTTGGAGGCATAACCAATGCAACGTTAATTATTGATGTCGCC
>CAZQMH010000125.1:0-8030 GCA_964594435.1 uncultured Alcanivoracaceae bacterium | reverse complement strand
CAATCATCTCGGTTGTTACCACAGGCAGCATAGCCACCATGCAGTTGTCCAACGAGTAATTTTTCAGGGTTCCAAAGCCCGGAACCTGATGAGCCTCCTTCGGTCGTGCCTTTGTCCCAGTCTGCAATTCTTATATGCGTTTTGACGCCTGCTGCTGATGATAAATATTCGGTAATGCTGGTCGGGTTGTTTTCAAAACTAATACGTTTAGCATGACCACTTGGGTGATGAATAGAAACAACCGAACTGGGGGCAATATCACGTCTGTCCCAGCCCGTATATTTCACATCATAGGCGGGATTTGGTGCACTGTTTAATTTTAACAAGGCAAAATCGCTAAGTTCATAGCTGGCAAGAAAAGTTGCTCCCGATTGGGTATCGTTAAAAGTTGAAATTGGAATGGGATTGCCGCTTGCTGATGAACCTGGTGTGCGGCATTGACTTGATTGGTAGTTCCACCAAATATTAATTGTGGAAGCATTTGAACTATTAAAACCACAATGATTTGCGGTTAAAAAAAGAGGCATACCGTCATTATTGGTATTATTTATCATTTGTCCTGTGCATAAAAAAGTACCGCTTGATTTGGTTATGGTATAACGACCAACTGATTTTATTTGTTCCTGCCAGTCATCGCCTTCATTACAAACAACATCGACATTACAACTGCCGCTTTTTTCGAAATCTTTAGTGTTGTCTTTTGTCCAAAAGTTAATTCTGTCTGATTTACTGAGAAAATCATAATCCTGCCAAATTTTACGGTAGCCACGAGAAACTTGATTAATAGCAAAGGTGGCATTGTCCTTATATTCTGCACTCACCTTTAGTTCAACCGTGACAATGTCGCCAATGATTGGGCCTGGCCAAAATTGCTTGCTTTTAGGGTTAATTGCTCCAGTAAATCCGCCTTTTACTTTTTTGCCATTCCAGTTATAAAAATTCAATACTGCTGTTGGCGGTAAATAGAAGTCATAAAAGCCGAAATCTAAAAATAAAGCATTATCTGCATGAAACATTGCTCGCCAAACCCAGCTGCCATCGGCTAATTTATCCCATTGCCCACCGCTGGATGTGCTGTTTTTGATATAAACATCTTTCACTAAAGTTGGTGTAGCGACTCGCAGTGGTTTTTCTGTTTGCGTTATAGCCGAGTCTTTAGATAATTCATGAGTAACGACCACCTCTGGCAATTCAACTAAGGCATTGAGTTTTGGCAATTGTGCTTGAGCCGCCAGCACAAAACAACTCGTTATAAACAATAATACATATTTTTTCATAGTTCACCTTTATTTCTGTCATTAATATTGACGACTTTAAAGCACCTAATAGGACATTATTGGTTAATAATTATCGGCTCAAAATCGTTATTTTGTAGTTTTCTTTTGTCTTTATCCATCACTCGTGAATCTTCGTATGGTCCTATCACAACGCGGTACCACTGTTTGCCGTTGACAGCAACGGGCATGATTGTGGCACTTAAGCCTGAAAATGCGACTCTCGCTTTTATGCTTTCGGCATCTTGTTGGTTTTTGAAAGAACCAATTTGTAGCAGTTGATTTTTGGGCTTGCGATTGCTGGTTTGTTGGGTCTTGTCAATTTCTACTTCAATCGACCCTAAATCGCCATAAAAGTCATACTCTTTTTGTGGCTTTATTGTGAGTTCATCTGTTGTTTGCTTGATTTTAGCATCGTTTGCTTTATTTGTCACCTTGGCAATGGGCTTGTTTGGGTTGTCGGGTTTTGGTACCCAACCCAAAATGTATCCAGCCAGTGCAATCACTAACCCAAAAACAATGCCAAGAAAAAGAATCAACCATCCTGGCATTTTACGTTGCACAGCACGGCGACCTGCGACTTTGCGAGTGCCTTTCTTTTTTGCTGTTTTTTTGCGGCTTGTTTTTTTTGTAACCATTTCTATTTTTCAAAATCCTTAGAATACATGGAAGTTGGTGCCGATGCTCCGAGTAATTCTAAACCATTTGCTAGAATGATTTTAGTCGCCAAAGACAGGTTTAAGCGGGCATTTCTCAGGCTTTCGTCTTCGACACCGACTTTATCGGCATTGTAATAACTTTGGTAATTTTTTGCCAATTCACGTAAATAGTTGGCAATCAAATGCGGACTGCGTGTGCGGGCAGAAGCAACCATAATTTCCGGATAGGATGACAGGCAACGTATCAGTTCTTGCTCTTGTTCTGATACCAATAAGTTGAGGCTAACATTGCCAATTTCCAGATTGTGTGGCATGGCTTGTTCTTCCAACTTGGCAAAAATACTGCAAATTCGTGCATGCGCGTATTGAATGTAAAAAACAGGATTGTCACTGCTTTGGGATTTGGCTAAATCTAAGTCAAAATCCATGTGCTGGTCGTGTGAACGCATAACATAAAAGAACCGTGCGGCATCGACGCCAACATCTTCAACCAATTGCTTTAAGGTAACAAACTGCCCTGAACGGGTGCCCATTTGTACTTTTTTGCCATCTTTTATTAAGTTGGCAAATTGTGTGAGGACAATTTCAATGTCATTGGGGTTAATTCCCATGCCTTTAGCAGCGGCTTTCAAGCGGGCAATATAACCGTGGTGGTCGGCTCCAAATACATACAAAGCTCCTTCAAATCCACGTTCAAATTTGTTTAACAAATAGGCAATATCAGAGGCAAAATAGGTTTTTTGTCCATTTTCTCGCACCACCACGCGGTCTTTTTCATCGCCAAAATGACTTGCCATAAACCAGGTGGCTCCTTCTTTTTGGTATAAGTACTTTTTTTCTTTCAGTTTTGCCAGTGCTCTATCAATGGTGTCACCATCGTGTAATTGCTTTTCGGAAAACCAGGAATCGTAATGCACGTTGAATGCTTCAAGGTCTTGTTTTATGCCTGAAAGTATGTTTTTTAAGGCAATTTGGAAAACTTTTGTGTAATTCTCTTTACCCAAGAGATGCTTGGCATTGTAAATTAAGCCATCAATATGGGTTTCTTTGTTGCCACCTTCTTTAGCGTCAGGCGGTACACTTTCATACACTTGTTGGTTATTAAAAACAAATTTGTCGCCGTATTTTTTGCGGACAATGCGAGCAATATCAATAATGTAATCGCCCTGATAGCCATTATCTGGGAAAACGACTTTTATGCCACATAGTTCGATATAACGTAACCAAACCGAAGTCGCCAGTATATCCATTTGTCTGCCGTTATCATTGACATAGTATTCTCTTTGAACTTTATAGCCACTTTTTTCTAAAATATTGGCAAGTGTCGCTCCATACGCTGCTCCACGTCCGTGCCCGACATGTAAGGGGCCTGTTGGGTTGGCAGAGACATATTCTATGGTGATTTTTTTGGCTTGACCAAAATCACTGTTGCCATATTTATTGCCGAGCTTGATGATTTGTTTGATGACTTGGCGGCGACAATTGTCGGTGAGGAAAAAGTTTAAAAATCCTGGCCCTGCAATTTCGACTTTTTCGACATGCATAGACTTAATGAGTTTATCCTTTATAATTTGGGCAATCTCACGAGGGTTGCTTGCCAGCGGCTTGGCAAGAGTCAAAGCTACATTGGTAGCAAAATCGCCATGTTCTTTGCTTTTTGTACGTTCAAAGTTAATTTGTGGTGAAATATCTTGAGGAAAAATTTTATCTCTTTGCAGCCCTGAGATAGATTTTTGTACCAATTCTTGTAAATGTTTTATCATGCCGTGATAACTTATGTATTGCGAAAGATGAGATTTTAGCAAACATAAGCTTAATATTTCATAAAACTTAGCCTTTTAACAGTAAAAATTCTATTCTCGGACTTGCTCCTGGGGCTTTAAGTTTTATTTAGTCACTAAAATTCTTTCTAAATCAGCATAACGCAAAGGCCCTACTCGCTTACCAACTTGTACGCCTTGTGGATTAAAAATCACAGTTGTGGGCAATCCTTTGGTGTTTTCTGCCTCAAATTTTGTTGGTTGGTAAACGTTGGCACGTAAAATGGGGTAATTTATTTCGTATTCAAACACAAAATCTTGGATTTTATCCAAGTCAGCATCTTCGTTATTGATGCCAAGAATTTCGACTTTATCTTTGTATTTGTTTTTAAATTTAATGAAATCAGGGATTTCTTTGCGACAAGGCGGGCACCACGTTGCCCAAAAATTCACCACCACCCATTTGCCACGATAATCTGACAACTTGACTTGTTTGCCGTCTAAATCTTGGTAGGTGAAATCAAATGCATTGCTGGCTTCTTTGGGTTTTTCCTCTTTTTTAGCTGTTTGTGATTTGTTTTTTGTTGTTTCAGTGCTGGCTTCAGTACTGGTTTGACTGGTTGATTGATTGCAAGCTACCAGGCTTGTTACTAAAAATAGTAGAGCGAGTTTGTTCATTTTTGTTTCTTCTCAATGTGTTGAAATACGGATTTTATTGTTTGTTTCATATCAGGAAATATCTTAGACCATATTTTTTTCAAAAAAGGTTCAAATTTTTCAAAATCATTTTTTGTGGTGATTGGGAAACTAAATTTCCCCATGACATAGAGCTTGCCAATACTGATGCTGTCTAAATCACGCAATAAAATATAGTCACCTTCTTGATTTATCTGAATAATTTTGTTGTCCTCAAGCCAGTCCAATTGTTTGAGCAACTCATCATCTGGTACATTCGAAAGTTGGTTAAATATTTGGTGTAATTCTAAGGTTTCACCTTTCTTACTGGCTTGCCATAGTTGATAAAGAATTTCAAAAACCACCAAGAAGCGTTGGTTGCCACAATAATCTTGCACATGGTCACGCCAGCGAGAGGTTTCTAAAGTAGCTGCAATTGTGCCGCCAAGCAAGATAATATTCCATGACAAAAATACCCATAATAAAAAGATAGGAATGGTGGCAAGTGTGCCATAAATTTTTTGGTAACTTGGGAAAGTTGTCACATACCATGCAAAACCACGTTTTGCCATCTCAAATAAAATAGCGGCAACAACCGCACCAAGCATAGCCGATTTCCAATTGACTTTGCGGTTGGGTACGATGAGATAAATAAGAAAAAAGCCAAATGTCGATGCCATTATGGGTAAAATCTTTAATAAATGCACCTTAATGCCAGCCAATTGCGAGTAACTAAACATATAAGAGGTCAAAGCCAGTCCCCCACCAACCAATAAAGGCCCCATGGTTAATACGGTCCAATACATCACGATTTTTTTAATAATATTACCCGAGGGCTTGGTATCCCAAATACGATTGAGGGCTTTTTCCATGGTGTACATCATCATAATTGAAGTGGCAAAGACAAATAGAGACATGCTGAGTTTGAGATTACGAGATTTATCGACAAAACTGTTGATGTATTCTTGCACAACTTCGCCTGATGTTGGTACAAAATTGGAAAAGATAAAATCTTGAATTTGACTGCTGACATTACCAAATTGCGGGAAAGCGGCAAAAATCGTTACCAAAACCGTCATAAAAGGCACCAATGATAACAAAGAAGTGTAGGCCAAGGAAGATGCCGACAAGGAAGTCTCATTGACGACAAACTGGCGTGCCACTTCTTTGACGAACAGCCTAAAAGTTTGGATGCGTTGTTTTAGCACATAAACATCCGAAAAAGTTCGGCTCCAGGGTCTGATTTTCGCATAAATGCTTCTCCGACCAAAAAGGCTTGGATATTATTTTCTTGCAGAGTTTTAACCTGTTGGCTACTGTGAATACCACTTTCAGAAATAACAATTCTATCAGCAGGCACTTCTTTGGCTAAATTGACTGATGTTTGCAAAGAAGTCTTAAATGTTTTGAGGTTGCGGTTATTAATGCCAATTAAGCGAGCCGGTGTGTTTAAGGCACGAAGCAATTCATCATGATTATGCACTTCCACCAACACATCCATGCCCAAATCATGAGCCAAAACTGTTAATTCATAAAGCTTGGGGTCAGCCAGTGCCGCAACAATCAGCAAAATACAATCGGCACCCAAAGTCCGTGACTGATACACCTGCCACGCATCAATGATAAAATCTTTGCGTAAAACAGGCAAGCTCACCGCATCACGAGCTTGTTGAAGGAAATCGTTATGCCCTTGAAAATAAACTTCATCGGTTAAAACCGATAAACAAGCCGCTCCACCTTTTTCATAAGAGCGTGCAGCAACAGGTGGAATGAACTGCTCACAAATAACACCTTTTGAAGGCGAAGCTTTTTTAATTTCCGCAATAACTGCTGGCGTATTTGCGGCAATTTTTGTTTTTATGGCACGGTAAAACCCCCGACAGGCTGGCATTGTTTTAATGCTCTGAGACAAATCAGAAATCGACACCGCTTGACACGCTGCCTCAACTTCTTGGGCTTTGGTTTGCAATATTTTCGTTAGAATATCAGACATTTCTAATAGCTATTGGTTAAGTTAATGAGTTCATCGAATTTGTGCAACGCGGCTTTAGTTGCCAAAACATCTTGTGCCATTTTAACGCCTTGTTGCATGCTTGTGGCTCGGTTGGCAACATAAATAGCCGCACCCGCATTTAAAGCCAATATATCCGCCGCCGCTCCCTGTCCTTGGGTGAATGCGGTCTTTATCAAATCCAAACTTTGTTGAGCATTTTTTACCACAAGCCCATCAACGGCTTGTGTTTTGATGCCAAAATCCTCAGGCTTGATACGAAATTGTGTGATTTTATTGTTTTTTAATTCAACCACATGGGTCGGTGCTGCCAGTGAAATTTCATCCATGCCATCAAAAGAATGCACCACCATAACATGGCGTGAGCCTAATTTCTGTAAAACATGGGCAGTTTTTAACATCCAATCCTGAGCAAAAACGCCCATGATTTGATTAGGAGCTTGAGCTGGATTGGTTAATGGTCCAAGCAGATTAAAAAATGTCCGAACGCCTAACTCCTTGCGAGGAGCCACAGCATATTTCGTGGCAGCATGATGAGCAGGAGCAAACAAAAAACCAATGCCACAACGATGAAGACAATCCTCAACCTGAGAGGCAGAAATCGTGAGATTCACACCCGCCGCCTCCAATACATCTGCTGAACCCGTTGTGCTAGATACCGATCGATTACCATGTTTTGCCACACAACAACCCGCTGCCGCAGCAATTATGGCAGCAGCCGTTGAAACATTAAACAAGCCAACACCATCACCGCCAGTGCCGCAAGTATCGACCACAAAATCTGCATGGGTAGTAATTTTTGTGGCACGTGCACGCATAACTTTTGCCGCTTCGGTAATGGTTTGTACGGTATCACCGTTGATCTTTGATGCCATCAACAAGCCACCAATTTGTGCCGGCGTGGCAGCACCATCCATGATTTGATTCATGACATCACTCATCAAGCCTGCGGGCAAAGTTGAGGACTCACCTAATAGTTGTAACGCTTGTTGAATGGCTGACATATGATTTCGTATTAAAAATTTCTATTTTAGCGTTAATCATTCTAAACAAGGTAAAATAATTGAAATAAATGCAATAAATTCAACCCATCTTGGTCTTTTGGGTTAATCGCTTGGTATAATTTTATTTAAAAATGTGACACAATCGTGATAAATTTTTATCACTCAGCACATAAAATGCGAGCCAAGAGAGCATTATTTTATAAACTAAGAGGTAACAAAATGTTAAACCAATCTAAAAACAAACTTTCAATCCTAAAATTTTCGATTATTTTTTTCGCGATATTAGGTCTGTCGATAACCGCTAACGCCAGCAGTCCATTTGCTCAAAATGACCACGCCAAGTCAAGCCATGCAATTAAGGGTGAAAAAGGCAAATGTGGCGAAGGCAAATGCGGTGCAAACAAAAAAACTGCCGCCAAAGAAAGCAAATGCGGTGATGCGGCAGAAGCTACAGAAACTACAGAAACTACAGAAGCCAAAGAAGGCAAATGTGGTGACTCAGCAGAAGCTACAGAAGCCAAAGAAGGTAAATGCGGCGATGAAAAAGCTGAAAAAAAATGTGGCGATAAAAAAGCTGAAAAAAAATGCGGTTAAATTAATCAGCAAATTCCAAACCTGTAAGCCAAAGCCACCACATCTAATGGTGG
>CAZQMH010000124.1:0-8075 GCA_964594435.1 uncultured Alcanivoracaceae bacterium | reverse complement strand
AGCGTGGTAAGATACCAAGCAGGGCGACTTTGCCACCATGGTACATGGCTTTGAGGAGGTCGTTGAAGGCGTGGGGATTGCCTGACATTTCTAATGCCACATCAAAACCAGTAATGTGCATTTCGCCCATGACATCGGCTAAGCGTTCATGCATGACGTTGATGGTTCTGTCGGCACCGATATTTTTGGCTAGTTTTAGGCGATAATCATTGATGTCGGTAATGACGACGTTGCGGGCTCCAACATGTTTGCATATGCCGGAGGCGATAATGCCAATGGGTCCTGCTCCTGTAATTAAGACGTCTTCGCCAATAACATCATAGGCTAAGGCACAGTGGGTGGCGTTGCCGTAGGGATCAAAAAAGGCGGCGAGTTCTGAGGGGATGACGTCGTGGATTGGCCACAGGTTTTTGGCAGGGACGGCAATGTATTCGGCAAAAGCTCCATTGCGGTTGACGCCGATACCGATGGTGTTGGGGCATAAGTGTTGGGTTCCTGCTCGGCAGTTACGGCACACACCACAGGTTATGTGTCCTTCGGCACTGACCCGTTGTCCAATTTCATAGCCGCTGACTTCGCTGCCGAGTTCGACAATTTCACCGACAAATTCGTGTCCGATGGTCATGGGTGTTTTGATGGTTTTTTGTGACCATTCGTCCCAGTTGTAGATGTGTAAATCGGTGCCGCAAATGGCGGTCATTTCGACTTTTATTAGGACATCGTTGTGCCCAACATCAGGCATGGGCACGTCTTGCATCCAGATGCCTTGTTGCCGGTGGACTTTGACTAAGGCTTTCATGAGTTTTTGGATAGTTCCTCTGCACGCAGGTCTTTGCGGAGTATTTTGCCGACATTGGATTTGGGCAATTCTTCTCGAAATTCGATGTGGCGGGGAATTTTGTAACCAGTTAAATTTTCTCGGCAATGTTTTTTGACATCGTCTACACTCATGCTTTGTTTGACCACGACAAAGAGTTTGACCACTTCACCGCTTTTGGCATCGGGTATGCCGATGGCTGCCGCTTCGATGATGTTGGCGTGTAAGCACACGGCATCTTCTATTTCATTTGGGTAAACATTGAAGCCTGAGACTAATATCATGTCTTTTTTGCGGTCCACAATTTTAAAGAAGCCTTGTTCGTTCATGACGGCAATGTCACCGGTGAGTAACCAGCCGTCTTGGTCGATTGTTTCGGCGGTGGCATCAGGGCGATTGAGGTAGCCTTTCATTACTTGTGGTCCACGTATGCACAATTCTCCGCGTTCGCCAACGGGCATTTTGTTGCCGTCATCATCACGGATTTCGCATTCGGTTGATGAAATAGGCAAGCCAATCATGCCATTGTATTCTTCTAAGTTGGCTGGATTCATGCAGGCTGCAGGTGAGGTTTCGGTTAAGCCATAGGCTTCAACCAAGGTGACGCCTGTGATTTTTTTCCAGCGAGTGGCGGTGTCTTTTTGTACTGCCATACCGCCGCCTAGGGCAAATCTAAAGTTGGAAAAATCGAGTTGATCAAACCCTTCGGTGTTTAATAAGCCATTAAATAACGTGTTGACACCCGTCATGGCGGTAAATTTGTGGTTGCTGAGTTCTTTGACGAAACCTGCCATGTCACGCGGATTGGTGATGAGAATATTTTTGGCTCCGTATTCTGAAAACAGTAAGCAATTGGCATTGAGGGCGAAGATATGGTAAAGCGGAAGAGCGGTGATGACGATTTCCTTGCCTTCTTGTAAGCTATCAGCATTCCAAGTGCGGACTTGTTCGACGTTGGCAACTAGGTTTTTGTTGGTCAACATGGCTCCTTTGGAAACGCCTGTTGTGCCTCCTGTGTATTGCAGAAAGGCAATGTCTTGCAGGTTGATTTCTGGTTTGCTAAAGCTTAAGGCTTTGCCTTGTTTGAGTACTTGTTTAAATGTTAGCGTGTTGTCGATGCTAAAGTCGGGTACCATTTTTTTGACTTTTTTAATCATGAAATTCATGAACATCCCTTTTAAGCCCAAAAGGTCGCCAATTTGGGTGGTGATGACTTGTTCGATAGGTGTTTCATTGACTATCTCGGCAAGGGTGCAGGCATAGTTTTCTATGACGATTATGGCTTTGGCTTTGGCGTCGTTGAGTTGGTGTTTGAGTTCTGGTGGTGTGTACAAGGGGTTGGTGTTGGTGACCACTAATCCTGCTCGCAATATGCCAAATACGGCGATGGGATATTGCAATAAGTTTGGCATCATGATGGAGACGGCATCGCCTTTTTTGAACCGTGATTGCAAGAATGCAGCTAAATCACGGCTGTATTCATCCAGTTGGGCATAACTGATGCTTTTACCAAAATTGACGAATGCGGTGCGATTGGCATGTTTTTTGCAGGCGTTTTCAAGCATTTCTGCGACCGAGTCGTAGGATAGTTCCGCAATAAATTCAGGTATTCCTTTAGGGTAAGATTTTAACCAAGGTTTAGCATTTGACACGTTTTTACTCCAATGTTGATAAATTGTGTCATTATTCTAAAACAATTCAGTCCATTTGAAAATTAAAATTTTAATTTAGAGGGTAAGTCATGATAGACTTTGTCCTAATATTAATTAAACTTCAATTTAATGATTGATTCTACTCTTGTTGTTGGTTCGCCAGAACCTCATGCTGTTGCAGTTTTGCTTTTGACCTTGATTGCTTTGGTGTTATTTACCATTGATAAAATACCTTTGCAGACTTCGAGTTTGTTTGTTTTGTGTGCTTTAATCTTAGGTTTTGAGATATTTCCTTATCAAATGCCAGATGGTAGTTACTTTAGCACCAAGGTTTTTTTTGCTGGTTTTGGTAATCAGGCACTTATTGCGGTTTCGGCTCTTATGGTTGCGGGTCAAGCCTTGGTTCGTACTGGGGCGATGGAACCCATTGGTCGTATGCTGGCTAAATTGTGGCGTTCTAGCCCAAAACTCAGTCTGTTATTGACTTTAGTTGCGGGGGCTGTTTTGAGTGCGTTTGTCAATAATACGCCGATTGTTGTTTTGCTGTTGCCAATTTTGGTGACGGTTTCTTTGCGGACAGGGCAGTCACCTTCTGGGACTTTATTGCCAATGGGTATGGCAACTTTGCTTGGTGGCATGGCGACAACTATTGGCACTTCAACTAATTTATTGGTGGTTAAGGTGGCGGAAGATTTGGGTGTGCCTGAGTTTGGTATGTTTGATTTTATTTTGCCTGTAACTTTGACCAGTGTTGTTGCTATTTTGTATCTATGGTTAATTGCTCCTTTAATTTTGCCTGAGCGTTCTCCGCCTTTGCAGGATACTTCACCTCGTGTGTTTACTGCCGAAATTGCCATAAAAGAAGCGGGTTGGGCAGATGGCAAAACCTTAGCGGAAATTCGTGATAAAGCGGGCAATGATGTGAATATCGAACGCATCATTCGGTCGGGTAAGTTATCTATGGCAACTTTGCCTGATGTTAAAATTATGGCAGGCGATCGTTTGGTAATCAAGGACACTTCGGATAATTTACGGGATTATCAGTTGGAATTGGGTGGCGAATTGTTTGCGGGAAATACCCAAGTCGATGAAGCTCATCCTTTGAAGGCTGGCGATCAACGTATTGCTGAGGTTGTGGTGATTGCGGGTTCTACTTTGGATAGGGTGAGAATTGCCGATGCACGGTTGAATTTTAAATACGGCTTGACTTTGTTGGCGGTGCATTCGCATGGTAAGGAAACGCATGCTCGTTCCAAAGGTATTAAGGAGGTTTTGTTGCGAGCAGGGGATGTATTGTTGGTGCAAGGTTCGCAAGATGCGATTGCTGAGGTTAAGGCGTCTGGAACTTTATTGGTTTTGGATGGTGGTGAAGAATTGCCGCATACCAAAAAAGCACCTTTGGCTTTGGTGGTTATGGGTTTGATTGTGGGTTTGGCTGCATTTGGTGTTTTGCCGATTGTGGTTTCGGCGGTTATTGGCTGTTTGGTTTTGATTGTTACGGGTTGTTTGCGCTGGTCTGATGCGACCAATGCTTTGAGTGCTCAGGTTATTTTTATTATTGTGGCATCGTTGGCTTTGGGTGTTGCTTTGATTGAAACGGGTGGGGCAGATTATTTGGCGAGCTTGTTTGTGGCAAGTACGGCTGGTTTTTCTCCTGGTGTGGTTTTGGCTATTTTGATATTTTCTATGGCGGTTATGACAAATGTTGTCTCTAATAATGCCGCAGCGGTTATTGGTACGCCAATTGCAGTCAGTATTGCCCAAACTTTGGGGATGCCGGTTGAACCATTTGTACTTGGCGTGTTGTTTGGTGCTAATATGAGTTATGCTACGCCGATGGCATACCAAACAAATTTATTGGTTATGAATGCTGGAGGCTATAAGTTTTCGGATTTTGTTAAGGTTGGCGTGCCGCTGGTTATTATTAACTGGTTGATGTTATCGGCAATTCTGACTTGGGTTTATAAGTTATATTAAAAAAAAGAGAGAGAGTTTTTTATGGGTGAGATGAATATTTCTACACAGCAATGTGAAAAACAACGCAGACGTTTTATGCGGGCAGTTTTGAATGATTTAAATGCCTTGGAAATAATGATGAAAGAGGGCTTGATTGAATCAGGCATTACACGAATTGGTGCAGAGCAAGAAATGTTTTTAGTCGATAAAAACTGCTCTCCTGCGTGTAAATCTGAACAAATTATGGCGGATTTAACCGATCCTCGTTTCACTTTTGAGATTGCTAAATTTAATCTTGAGGCCAATCTTACGCCACTGACCTTAAAAGATGATTGTTTCAAACAACTTGAAAACGAAATCAACGAAACCTTGATGATTGCTCGGAATGCGGCTTCAAAATACGATGCTCAGATTGTACTGGCTGGTATTTTACCTACCCTCAAACAAATTGATTTAACCCAAGAAAACATGGTGCCAATTGATCGTTATTTTGAATTGGATAATACGTTAAAGCAGTTGCGTGGTTCGGATTTTCGTTTGAATATTCGTGGCATGGATGAATTGTCGGTGACGCATGATACTTATATGCTGGAGGCTTTGAATACCAGTTTTCAAGTGCATTTGCAGGTTAGCGGTGAGGATTTTGTGCAAAAATACAATATAGCACAAGCCATAACGGGTCCATTGATGGCAACCTCGGTTAATTCGGGCTTGATTCATCATTTTCGTCTTTGGCATGAATCACGTATCGCTGTTTTCCAAAATTCTGTTGATACACGTTCTGATACTTTTGCTCAACGCGGCATGTTGCCACGGGTTTATTTTGGCAAACATTGGGCGACTTCTTTAATTGATTTGTTTAAAGAGGATATTTCTCGTTTTCCATTGGTTTTGACGGCGGATTATGAAGAAGATCCTGTCGGGATGCTGGAACAAGGTGTGGTTCCAAAACTGAAAGCTTTGATGCTGCATAATGGTACGGTTTATCGGTGGAATCGTCCTTGTTATGGCGTGGTGGATAATGTTCCGCATTTACGTATCGAGAATCGAATTTTGCCATCGGGTCCAAGCGTGATTGATGAGGTGTCGAATGCGGCATTTTTTGTTGGGCTTATGCAAGGATTGAGTAGTAAATACGAAGATATAACGAAAGTGTTAAGATTTTCGGATGTGGCTAATAACTTTTTGAATGCGACACGGAATGGTTTGGAGTCTGAGTTTCATTGGACTGAACACAAAACTATTGCTGCGGTGGATTTGATTTTGGATGAATTATTGCCGATTGCTCGTGATGGTTTAATTCAAGAGGATGTTGATTTAGAGGATATAAATAGGTATCTTGGTGTTATTGAAGAACGCACCAAATCTAAGCAAACTGGGGCAAAATGGGCAATAAAATCAATTACTCAGATGGATGATAAGGTCTTAAATGATGAAAAAGTTCGTTCGATTACCCAAGAAATGTTAGTCAATCAAAAATCCGACAAGCCTGTGCACCAATGGCAGTTGGCTCAGGTGGCTGAAAATCTCGATTGGCGGGCGACATTTTTACGTCTTGGGCAGTTTATGACCGAAGAATTGTTTACCGTTCGACCTGATGATTTGTTGGATTTGGCTGCCAGCATCATGGATTGGAAACATGTTCGGCATGTGCCAGTTGAAGATGATAAAGGTGAAATTGTGGGTTTGATTTCGCATCGTGCCATCTTGCGTGAGGTTGCCAAAGGCCGTAGTAATAAGGATGATCCTGCGGCAGTGAAAGATGTCATGAAAAGAAACCCAATAACGGCGAAGGCGGATACCTTGACGGTTGATGCGATTAGGTTGATGCGTGAGAATAAGTTGGGTTGTTTGCCTATTGTTGACAAAGGTCAGCTTGTTGGTATCGTGACGGATCACGATTTGATTGATGTTGCGGGTAAGTTATTGGAAAAATACCTCACAGATTTCCAAGAAAGCTCATGAAAATAGCTATTTTTGTCGATGTGCAGAATATTTTTTATACGACAAGAGATTTTTATCAGAGACAATTCAATTACCGCAAGTTTTGGCAAGTCATTGAGCCACAAGGTGATATTGTTTTGGCAAATGCTTATGCCATTCATCGCATTGACACGCAACAACATAAGATTCAATCGGCATTAAGATATATTGGCTTTGAGGTCAAACTCAAACCTTTTACCCGACGAGCTGATGGCACGACCAAAGGTGATTGGGATGTTGGCATTACCATTGATGTGATGGATGCCGCACCTACGGTTGATAAGGTTATATTGTTGTCAGGTGATGGTGATTTTTCAGTTTTATTGGACAAGCTCAAACACAGTTATGGTGTCATAACGGAAGTGTATAGTGTTAAGGAGCTAACGGCTAATACTTTAATTAATGCCGCTACACGTTATTATGCTATTGGCTTAGATTTATTGATGTAGTGGCTGATTTCTTTGGTACGTTAAAAAACTGCAGTCAAACTTGTTGTTTGCATCTGCCTTTTTATCAATTTGTTTAACCAGTTGCCAGTCATTTTCCTGCCATTGAAAATAAGTATCGCCATTAAATTTATGGTGAATTTTGGTAATCAAGAGCGTGCGAGCATAAGGCATGAGGAGTTGGTAAATCAGGGCTCCGCCGATGACCATTGTTTCATCATCTAAATCGTTAATACTGTCGAGTTTGTGAATGGTTTCAAAGCCTTTTCTGCTGAAATTTATGTTTCTGGTCAATACAATATTTTTTCTTTTTGGCAGTACAAAGGGCAGAGATTGGCAGGTTTTTCTGCCCATCAAGATTGTTTTATTGAGGGTTTGTTCTTTAAAATATTTTAAATCAGCGGGCAGTTTCCACGGCAAGTCGTTATTGCTACCTATCAAATTATTCTCGTCCATAGCAAGAATGAAGGTCAGTTTTCTTTCTAACATTTTTAAACCGCGACTTTGGCTTTGATGTGAGGATGGGCTTGGTAATTGATTAACTCAAAATCCTCATATTAGAAATCGAATAAATCTTTAACATCTGGGTTAATGTTCATCTGCGGCAGTGCATAAGGTGTGCGGGTAATTTGTAATTGGGCTTGTTCAATATGATTGGCGTACAAATGTGTATCGCCAAAGGTATGGACAAAATCGCCAAGTTGCAGGTTGCAGACTTGTGCCATCATCATGGTAAACAAGGCATAGGAGGCGATATTGAAAGGAACGCCCAAAAAAACATCGGCACTGCGTTGGTAGAGTTGGCAGGATAATTTATTATCGGCAACATAGAATTGAAACAAACAATGACAAGGTGGTAACGCCATGTTGTCAATTTCTGCGACATTCCAAGCACTGACGATAATGCGTCTTGAATCGGGTGTTTCTTTGATTTGTTTTATAATGTTTTTAATTTGGTCTATTTTTTGCCCATCGGCTGTAGGCCAGCTACGCCATTGGTGCCCGTAAACAGGCCCAAGTTCGCCATCTGCATCTGCCCATTCGTTCCAGATACGCACGCCATTATCATTCAGGTATTTTATATTGGTATCACCGGCAATAAACCATAGCAGTTCGTGGATTATTGATTTCAGGTGACATTTTTTGGTAGTTATAAGCGGAAAACCGTTGGATAAATCAAAACGCATTTGGTGACCAAAGATACTTTTTGTGCCTGTGCCC